>JAVHRO010000022.1:21763-22371 GCA_036171675.1 Vicingus sp.
GAAAGACATATTTTGCGGCTATTACAGAAGGCGACGGCGGTCCAGACGATTTTGTTCATACCGAAAATTTTGTATTGATTGATAAAGAAAAACGCATTAGAGGTTTTTACGATGGAACATCAGAAAATGATGTGGACAGACTAATTAACGATGTTAATACGTTATTAAACGAATACGAATAAATTGCATGAACAGATACATAAAAATACTCCCATTAATTATTTGCATTTTACTTGCTTTTTCGTGTAATAAAAAGTTAGACCAAAAAGATATGTTTCATGGTAGAGCAACTACCAACAAGAAAAAAGGCCATTACGACACTGGAGTGAGAAGAAGCAAACCCATGAGTGTACAGTTAGCTGAAGCAAATAGAAAAGAAACTAAAGAAGCCACCGACCCTCGTATACAAGCTAAAAAAGAGGATAAAGAGCTAAAAAAGAAAAAGGCAAATGCCGATAGGGAAAGGGCTAAGCATAACAAAAAAGTTCGCCAAAAAGTAGAAACCACCAAAGGTAAACCTACTGGTGGAGGAAATTAATCTGATATTTTGAACTTATTTAGTCGAGCCTTAAAAAGCATTTAACATACTGATTGTTAATAATATAATG
>JAVHRO010000023.1:0-22278 GCA_036171675.1 Vicingus sp.
GTAACAAAAAGAAAAAAAGAACAAGTAAATTAACTTATATAAAGTCTATTATAAAAAATACAATATTGTTATATAAATTTTAAAAATATTGGATATCGAAACTTGCTAAACAAACCAATAAAATATGGTGATTCATTAAATTAAACTAGTTAGCTTTACCATAACAAAATCAACTGGTTATGAATGATAATTTAAAAAGAGCAGAAAAAGAAATGTTTATTTCAATTTACGGAGAAGAAGAGTTTGAAAAGCTAGAGGAATATATGAAAACCGATTTAGCCAAACAAAGAGCAAAGGGACTTGAAAAAATGCCCTATACAAAAAGACCTTCTAGTATAAGAGCCAAAATTGACAAAAGAAATAATTTAAAACAAAAAAATATGAAAAAAGATAGTTTAGAGAAATACAAAGTAAAAGCTAAGGATAGTTTTAATACTAAATGGAAATTGTTTCTATTTAACCATGTGATTAGTAAGTCTAATCCTGATAAATTAACTTTTGGCGAATTTTCAAAGTTTGAAATTGATGATAATTTAGTTCAAATTTATTCAGCAGAATATTGGCAAAAAGATAGAAACTTAAAACTTAATGATGACAATGATTTAGTAATAGACAATATTTATAAATCACTAAAAAAACTTGATGAAAATTCGAAAATTAAAAATGAGTGTAATCTTGAATATATAAAGAATTTTGAAAAAATATTTCTATATGCTGAATTTTTAGAACTTATTAATGAAAAAGAATGTAGCTATTGTAAACTGACAATTGAGAAAGTGAAACAATTAGCTGAAAGAAAAAAATTATTCAAGAAAAATGAAAGAGGTTGGAGCTTAGAAATAGATAGAAAAAACTCCAATGAAGAGTATAAAAAAGACAATTGTGTAATGAGTTGTTATTGGTGTAACAATGCAAAAACGGATGAATTTACATTTGAAGAATTTAAAGAAATTGGAAAATCATTTGAGATAGTTTGGAAAGAGAGGCTAAAATGAAAAATCGAAAAATCTATTTTTCTTCACTTTTAAAACAGCAATTTCCAAAACTTACCTCAAATCTTGAAAAAGAACTAAATAGCAAAAAAATTGCTTTTTCATACTTAACCCATACCAAAGATATTTGGTGTAGAGATTATATGCCCATTCAAATTGGTAAAGACGAGTTTGTATTGTTTAACTATTTTCCATCGTATTTAAAAGGAGCATCGAAACTAAGAACCGACAATAAAAAAGTTTGCGAAAAGCATAGAATAAACTATACTTTCTCCCCAATTATTTTAGATGGTGGTAATGTGGTTAGATGGAATGAAAAAGCTATTTTAACCGACAGAATATTTACTGAAAATAAAACTAAAATTGGAGATTCATTACTGCTTCATCAACTAGAAAAACTATTAAAAGCTGAAATAATTATTATACCAACAGAAGATGATGATGTTGTTGGTCATGTCGATGGAATGGTTAGGTTCCTTGACAACACAACCGTTTTGGTGAATGATTATTCGAAAACCAACAGTAAAAAAAGTTTTCAGAAAAAATTATATTCAGCTTTATCGTCTAAAAACCTTAAAATTGTTTTTACACCCTATTTTCCTGATGAAAAATGGTTTTCTAAAAGTAAATACGACATTGCTCCTGCAACTGGAGTTTACATGAATTACCTACAAGTTGGCGAAACAATAATATTACCTCAGTTCTCCATACCACAGGATAAAATTGCTGTAAACTTTTTTTCGCACTATTTTAAAGTGATAACAATAGATTGTAAGAAATTGGCTCAACAAGGTGGATTATTGAATTGTATTTCATGGGAAATAAATTAAAAAATGAAAAGATTTGAAATACATACTAGTAAAAAATTAGAAGATGGAGAAGAAGCTTATCCTAACATGATTGAATCCGACCTTATAAAAAAATATATTTTTGAAACCATTGATTTTTCTATTTCCGAAAAACAATGGGAAATAATTGACAGAGCTTTTGCAGATTATTGGAATTATAAAATTGGTATTGGAGGTCTATTTTGCTGGGATGATGTAGCAGATTATGTTTACAAAGGTGTTCAACGAAATTTAGAACTACTTTCTGAAGGAAAAATTGCGATAATTGTAGACTTAATGCTTACAAAAATTGAAAAGGATGGTGGTTTTTTGGATTTTTAAAACTTATTTATGTTTCTTTAATGTACTAATTTCATGAAAGCTTTCTATCTATGCTCTCCATTAGCCAATTTTGATAGTCAAATCAATTAGTTCAAAAAAACTCAATTAGTTACTCAATTATAAAAAAAGGAGAACAACTAATACATCTCAAGAAAATTTTATAAAAATTAACAAGATATTTAAGCATATTGTTACGCTATATTTAGTCAAGTAAAACAAAAAAAATAGATTTTTCATAAAACAATATATTTGATTGATAATCTTACTTTCCAATGCAGAAAGTAACAAGTACCATAAACAATGGCTTAGATTAGATCGAGGTGTATATAGAATACATTTCCTTTCCAAAAGAAGGAAAACATAATTCTTAAAGTGGTTTTTCTTAATTTTTTAGTTCCTTAAATTTTGCTTGAATTCTATTCATAGATAAATCACTTACTCCAGATTCTTTAGCTATCCTGGGCCACATCTCTATAGCATCAAGTACTTGAAGAATTATCTCATTTGGTTTATTAATACTGAAATAATTAGCCAGTTCTATAATATGTTTTCTTCCAGGCCTTGCCCCTTCTCCACTTACGGTGGTACTATGTTCATCAATAGCGGTTGATGAATAAGTTAAATCATAAGCAGGAGCTAGCTTCCAAATACCATTTTCATCCATTAACCAGGAAAAGTTTTTTGAGTGGTCATCCCTATTATGTGAATAAACGTTAAAAGCTGCCAAACGCAGTACTTTCTCTCTTGCTAATGCCGTTTTTTCTAAATTATAAGCAGTATCAATAATATGTCCATAATCTATAGCACTTCTACGGAAATTATCATGTGTAAGACCAGCCATGGAATGCATGTGAATTCGATTATTTCCAATTCTATCAAATCGTTTAGTTGCAAATACCTTTAATCCCCCTTTACTTTCAAGCAATTTACATTCACTCATTTCAATATTAGCAGCTTGAGCCATCTTATAATAAGCGTATTCTATATTTGCAATATCAATTGGATCTTCAGAACTAGGAAACTTTATTATCCAATGATCAAATCCTTCTGGAAGATCATTATGACCATGGATCAATTCATCTGTTTCGGGATTGTATCCCACATTTGCCTTAGGGCGTGCACCACCAGAAGACCCTCCTAATGACAATAATTCTTCAATAACTTCAGTGCTAGTTCCATAATACACTTCATCCATCACACTTTTTAATCGATCAATATCAATGGCGTCACTAAAGTGTTCATCTTTAATGTTTGCAGGACGGTATATTAGTGCTCCTTTTCCGTTATCTCCTATATAAGCTAGTTGATCCAGCACGTTAATATCATTTAAAGAAATTCCTTTTTTTTCTAAGGCTCTATTTAATAAAAGCATACCCCATCCATCAGGTAGTGAATCATCAAAAACTCCAAATAGCCCATGAAAAGGATCAGGATCAGCAACCTGAATAGTATTATTGTAGCTCAACTTAAATGGAGACAAATTCATTCCTAATTCTAGGAAGGTCTCTTCATATTTGAAATGAATTAGTCTATTTTCTAATATCAGTTTACCTACTAATATTTCATTTCCTGAAAACTTAATGAATACATTAATCAATTTTTTTCCTGTCATTATTAATAGCTTAATCTATTTTATTTTTATTTATCAGAAGTAAATAATTTTCTAAGTCGCTCATCATTGTTTGAAATAAGAAGTTTCTCAAATTCAGAAAGTCGGCCAATTGATTCTACAATCTTTAGGAGTGATTCGAACGAGATTTGACCAGACCGTTCAAACCTTTTAATACTACCATAAGACACACCAGATCGATGAGCTAATTCTTGCTGAGTCCAACCTAATTTTTTTCTTAATACCGAAACTTTTTGTGCGGTTGAAGCAAGAATGTCAGAAGGTAATTTACTTATACTATACTTTCCCATAATAGATAATATCTTATCCAAAAATACGAATTTTTAATGAAATAGATAATATATTATCCATTTAAAAGAGATTGTTTTAAAATAAGTAATCTGATAATTACTTTACTTTCCGATACAAAATTTACTAAAAATATTATCCAACAAATCATCTGTAGTAATATCACCGGTAATCAACCCTAAATAGTGGAGCGATTGGCGAATGTCCATCGCTAAAAAATCGCCAGTAATGTTAATGTCTAACCCTTCTAACACTTTGGTTAAAAATTCGTTAGCTTTTGTTAACGCCTCATAATGACGAGCATTGGTAACAATTAAATCGTTTTGGTTTAAAGCACCTGAATACACGTAATTAAACAATTGTTCTTTTATGGCTTCGATGTTTTGTTTTTCTTTGGCAGAAACAAACAATACATTGGCAATGCCTTCAAATTTTTCGGTAATAACTTGCTGTTCAGTTTTATCTAACTTATTGGCAATAATTACCAACCGTTTGTTTTTATCTTTAATACGATTCTCAATATTTTTAACATCCACCAAAAGTTGGGTTTTTGAAATTGTAGATGCATCCACCAACAATAAAATAATCGAGGCTTCATCAATTTTCTCAAACGATTTTTTAATTCCCATCGATTCTATTTCGTCTTTGGTCTCTCGAAGTCCTGCGGTATCAATAAATCGGAAACTAATGCCTTTTATTACTATTTCATCTTCTATGGTATCGCGTGTTGTTCCGGCAATAGACGAAACAATGGCTCGTTCTTCGTTGAGCAAAGCATTTAACAACGTTGATTTTCCAACATTCGGTTCACCAACTATAGCCACTGGAACACCATTTTTAATTACGTTTCCTAAATTAAACGAATTGATTAAATGAATTAACTTGGTTTGCAGTTTTATTACTAACTGCTTTAAATCGTTTCGATTTGCAAATTCCACATCTTCTTCACCAAAATCGAGTTCCAATTCAATTAACGAGGCAAAATGAATGAGTTCTTCACGTAGTTTTTGAATTTCTGTACTAAAACCGCCTCGCATTTGTTGCATGGCTAATTGGTGCGATGCTTCTGAATTGGAAGCAATTACATCAGCCACCGCTTCGGCTTGCGATAAATCGAGTTTTCCGTTTAAAAAAGCACGCAAGGTAAATTCTCCGGGACCGGCTAATTTTGCTCCATTTTTAACCAACAATTGTATCACTTGTTGTTGAATATAAGGCGAACCGTGTGTGGAGATTTCTACCGAATTTTCGCCTGTAAACGATTTTTTGTCTTTAAAAACACTAACCAAAACCTCATCCACCACTCTATCTCCATCACGCAATGTACCAAAGTGAATGGTGTGCGAATCGACTTTAGATAAATCTTTACCAAAAAAAACTTTATTACAGATGATTATAGCATCAGTACCCGACAAACGAATAATAGCAATTGCACCAATTCCTGATGGAGTTGCTAAAGCACAAATGGTATCGGTAAGTTGGTTTTTGGTTTGCATGGGTGCAAAGGTAGTGTTAAAGACCAATTTATTTTTAAGAAATCGGCATTTTTAACGTCACCTCTTTACAGAACCAATTTCACTAGCTGTTTTGCTCAATAATTTGCTTTAAATGGTCGGCATGGACTACACCAGCTTGCCTCCACTTAATCTCTCCTTTTTTGAAAAGAATCAATGTAGGAACATTTTGAATATGATACACACTTGAAACTTCTGGGTTTCTATCTACATCTATTTTTAGGATGGTGGCATCATCACCAACCATGCCTTTTAATTGGTCAAGAATTGGTCCCATCATTTTGCATGGACCACACCATTGAGCTGAAAAATCTACCAAAACAGGTTTTTCTGAATTTATTATTTCATTAAAATTTGCCATTTTTTTGTTATTTAATTTCTTTAAAAGAAATGTCCTGCAATTTAGAAGAAGATGATTTTGAAGTTCGATCTACTTCGCACCCATTAGATCCGAAACAACCCAAATTTAATAGTGCCTGAACAAGAAAAAACATTCCAAACATTGCAAAAAACACACTTGAACTTTTCCAAGCTTCATTCAAAATTGAAATGGCTATTCCTAATCTGACGAACCGGATAAAAGTCCAACCGTTTGTTATTGCTTTCTTCCAATCGTTTAACATTAATTTCTATTTTTTTATATATTGAATTATTTAACCAACTCTATTTTACTGTTTTCCAATTTATTGGTCTCTGTTACACAAGCATTCCACAATTGATAACCTCCCGATAAATTCTGAAGTTTATCAAAGCCATGTTGTTTCAAAATTCGTTGAGCCAAATAACCTCGAAGTCCAGCTTGACAATAAATGTAAATGTTTTTGTTTTTGTCTAACTCACTCATTCTTTCTCGTATCGAATCTATTGGAATATTAATTGCATTTGGAATAAATCCGTTATTGAATTCTTTTTCCGTTCTCACATCCAATAAAATATCATTTTCACCAATTGCATTCATTTGATTCCAATAAAACACACTCAATTTTCCCATTAAAATATTTTCGGCAACAAATCCAGCCATATTTACAGGGTCTTTAGCTGAAGAATAAGGAGGCGCATAAGCATGCTCGAAAGCTGTTAGCTCATCAATGGTGCTATTTTTTTGGATAGCAAACGACAACACATCCATTCGTTTATCTACACCATCAAATCCAACAATTTGTGCACTATATAAACGACCATCTTCTGGCGAAAAAGCCAATTGTATGCTCATTTGTTTAGCTCCCGGATAATATCCAGCATGTGAACCACTATGAATGGTAGAAACAACGTGTTTAATGTTTGATTTAGTCAAATTTTTTGATGCTGTTCCTGCCGTTGCAACAGTCATATCAAAAACTTTTACGATGGCCGTATTAATGGCCCCTTCGTATTTTTGTTTGTTCCCTAGAGCAATGTTATTAGCACACATTCTACCTTGTTTATTGGCTGGTCCAGCCAAATAGGTATTCATCGATTGATTGGTAATGGGATTGGTAAACTCTATAGCATCGCCCACTGCATAAATATCAGGATTGGATGTTTGCAAAAATTCATTAACCCAAATTCCTTTGGCATCACCTAGTTTTAAACCAGCAGTAGCAGCAAGTTTAGTATCTGGCCTTACTCCTATTGATAAAATAACTAAGTCAGCATCTAACGCTTTGCCATTATTCAATAATACATTGAGTTGTGTATTATTTTTTTCAAAAGCAGTAACTGCAGTATTGAGCATTAAATCAACACCTTTTGAACGAATATGTTGTTGAACAATTGCCGCCATTGGATAATCTAACGGCGCTAAAATTTGATTTCCCATTTCAATAATGGTTACTTCCATACCAAGGTCGTGTAAATTTTCGGTCATTTCTAAGCCAATAAAACCAGCACCAATAACCACGGCTTTTTTTACGTGTTTTTGTTGAACAAAGCTTTTAATATAATCCGTATCAGCAACATTTCTCAAGGTAAATATTCCTTCGTTTACTATTCCTGGTAATGGCGGACGAACTGGCTCTGCACCTGGCGACAACACCAATTTATCGTAAGATTCTTCATAAATCTCACCAGTTACTTGATTTTTAGCAGTAACGGTTTTTAAGTCAGGATGGATAGCGGTTACTTCAGTTAACGTTCTAACATGAATGTTAAATCGTTGAGTAAATGAAGCGGCAGTGGTCACAAAAAGTTTGTTTCTATCTTTAATTACATCTCCGATATAATAGGGTAAACCACAGTTGGCGTACGAAATGTATTCGCCTTTTTCGAAAATAACGATTTCGGCATGTTCATCTAATCTTCTTAATCTGGCTGCTGCACTAGCACCACCGGCAACAGCTCCTATAATTACATATTTCATTCTATAAATTTTATATTTTCGTTCTACAATTTATTATTCCACAAAATTAGCCTGACTTGAATTTTTGGTTTGTAACATTTGTTGGATAACTCACATTTTTATAATAAAAAAAAACAGGTCAAAATATTTTGACCTGTTTTTAAGTTGTGATGGAATTTTTATTCTTTTTTTCGTGTAGAAAGTCCAAACGGTAGATATAATGGACAAAAGCTTATAAAACTGGTTAAAATAAATATACCTGAAAGTGCTAATCCTACAATTGCAATAGTTCCAGTTATTTGATGCATAAAATACAATACGATGATAACCAATGCCACCAAGATTCTGATGATTCGGTCAATGTTTCCCATATTTTTTTTCATAATGTGTTGATTTTTAAGTTTTGTTCAAAATTACAGCTACGAAAAAAATATTTCTGTAACATTTGTTACATAACCATGTTTTTAATCTCTTTAGGTTTAATTCCTCGAAGCTCTGCTTCGATTTTTTTTACTTTAAAGTTAATACTTCAATATTGGTTCTTCCTAAACGAACTAAATTTTTATCTTCCATAACCCTTAAAAGTCTACTAATGGTTTCGCGATGTACATGAAGTTCGTCTGCAATTTCTTGATGAGTAATGTCGAGTAGGCGAGTTCTTAACGCCTTAGAACGTTCTTCTAAATAATGAATCAACTGTTTATCCATATTGCTAAATGCAATTAAATCAATAACTTGAATAAGTTCACTAAAACTATTGGTGTAATTATTACTAATGTACGATTTCCATTCTGGATATTTAAACCAATCCTCCGTTTGAGCAACAGGAATTTGTAATATTTCGGTATCATCTTCAGCAATGGCTTTAATCATACTCTTTTTTCTAGACTGGCAACAGGTAAGCGACATGGCACAGGTTTGCCCTGGATATAAATGATACAAATAAGATTCTGCTCCATCATAATCTTCCCTTATAACCCGTATACTTCCTTTAATAACCAACGGAATAAAAACAATGGCATCACCAGCATTTATTAGCACTTCACCTTTTTTAAATGACTTATATCTTGCGTACTTTTCTATTTCAACTAGTAAAGCTGGGTCACTAAAAATTGAATTGGCGGTAAGTTTTATGTTCATCCGATAACTTAACTTGAACTAAGTTGATAACTAAGTAGGCTAAATTAATAAAATTTCGAGAGCATTTATGAATTAAAAAGTCAAAAAATGAGACTTAAGTAACATATGTTACAGAACCCAAATTTTTAACCTATTAATTTTATGAAAAAATATAAATATGTCGAAAATAGTAGTATTAGGAGCTGGTATAGCTGGACACACCGCTGCAGCTTATTTAAGACGAGGCTTGTCGAACGAACATGAAGTGTTAGTCGTTTCACCAAATAAAAACTACCAATGGGTGCCTTCCAACATTTGGATTGGAATTGGACGAATGGAACCGGAGGATGTAATTTTCCCTTTAGCACCTTTATATAAAAAGAAAGGGATTGGATATAAACAAGCCAAAGTAATATCGTTTCACCCAGAAGGTGATTTATCAGAGAGCAAACCTTATGTATTGGTAGAATATGTGTTTGGTGAAAAAAAAGATATCCAAGAAAAAGTTACCTATGATTATTTGATAAATGCTACTGGACCTAAATTGGCCTTTGAATTAACCGAAAATCTACTTCCTGGAACCAACAAAACGTTCTCTGTTTGTACATACGATCATGCTGAACACGCTTGGAAAGGATTACATGAATTAATTGAACAATTAAAAACCACCCATAAAAAAGCAAAAATATTAATAGGAACAGGACATCCAAAAGCAACCTGCCAAGGTGCTGCTTTTGAATACATTTTAAATGTAGAACAAGAATTAAATCGACATAAGGTTCGAGATAAAGTGGAGGTTACTTGGATTTCGAACGAATACAAATTAGGAGATTTCGGAATGGATGGAATGATGATGACTGTTTCAGGAAATGCAATGAAATCGGAAGATTTAGTGGAAATGGTTTTTGCAGATAGAGGCATTAAATGGATTTTAGGTGCAGGAGTCAATAAGATAGAAGATGGAAAAGCTCATTACGAAAATTTAGACGGCGAACAAAAAACAGAAGAGTTCGATTTTGCTATGTTAATTCCTGCATTTTCTGGTCATGGCTTTAAAGCATACGACAAAAACAACAACGACATTACCGAAAAGTTATTTAAAGGATTTATGATTGTTGATGCTGATTATACACCTAGACCTTATGAAGAATGGACGGTTCAGGATTGGCCGGAAACCTATCAAAATCCAAGCTATAAAAATATTTTTGCACCAGGAATTGCATTTGCTCCGCCTCATACTATTTCTAAACCACGAAAAAGCAAAAATGGCACTGACATATTTCCATCACCACCAAGAACCGGTATGCCTTCTGGTATTACTGCAAAATTAGTGGCTGATAATATTATTGATATGATTAAATTTGGTAACGAAACCTTGCATCATAAAGGATCGATGGGAAATATGGGGGCAGCTTGTATAGCTTCTTCAGGTTTCGGATTGTTAAAAGGTAGAGGTATTAGTATTACCACCTATCCAATTGTTCCTGATTATATTAAATATCCAGAATCAAGGGGTCGAAATTTAAATAAAACGATAGGAGCACTTGGTTTGGCAGGGCATTGGGTAAAATTATCGTTACACTATGCATTTATATATAAAGCAAAAATGAAACCTTTCTGGTGGCTAATTCCAGAGTAAAATAAACTATTATGGCAACAAAAATAACAAGATTCCAGAAGTTTGTAATGCACAATCCATGTATTCAATTTTTTGTGTTTATATATCTAAACATTAAAATAATAAGTGTGGTTGCTCATGGGCATGGAGGAACAAGAGACTAAAAACTCTTTAATCTCACTGAAAATTTAATCAACAAAAAAAGCCAACAATTTATTGTCGGCTTTTATGTACGTGGTTGATTTACCTACTATTTTTCTCCTAAATCATCAAAATCTATATCTGTATAATCAGATGCAACTTTCTCAACCACCTCTTCGCCTTGCTCTAATTTTAATGCTTTAATTTTATCTATAGCTTCTTGCAGTCCCTCTGTGAATTTACCAAAATCTTCTTTGTACAAGAATAATTTATGCTTTTCAAAAATAAATTTACCGTTATCAGCATTAAATCTTCTTTTGCTTTCGGTTACTGTTAAATAGTAGTCGTCACTTTTAGTAGATTTAACATCGAAAAAATAAGTTCTCTTCCCTGCTCTTACTGATTTAGAAAATACTTCATCTCTTCTGTTGTCGTTGTCATGGTTTTCTGTTCCTTCCATCGTCATTTCATTTAATTATTATTTTATAAACTTATTATATACAAATCTTGTAAATTATTCTGTAAAAACCAAATTGAAAGTTAAAATTAAGCAGTTTATCTTTTATTTTTCATCATTCAACTCTATTATTTTTTTTAGGTCGTCAGAAATAAAAGTATCTAGTTGTTTTTGTTCATTTTCAAAAATTAATAATGCTTTCAATTTTTTATTCTTATTTAAATAGTCTTTGGCTTTTTCTAATCCTACTACCATAAAAACAGTAGCATAAGCATCGGCAATAGCACAATTATCAGTAATTACCGTTGCGCTTAATAATGAATGTTGAACAGGATAACCCGTTTTTGGATTAAGCGTATGTGAATATTTTACGCCATCTTTTTCGTAAAAAGCTCTATAATTACCAGAAGTAGCTAATGCGGCATTATTTAAATTCACTATTGCTTCGATAGTTCTCGCTGTTTGGTTTTCAAGTGGTTTATCAATTCCGATTCTCCAAAAATGTTGTTCAATGTTTTTTCCTTTGGCTTTTACTTCCCCCCCTATTTCAACCATGTAATTATTTATTCCGTTTTCTGTTAAAAAATCAGCTACTATATCTACCGAATACCCCTGTGCAATGGCATTAAAATCGAGCATTAAATTTTTATTTTTCTTGATAACCCTATCACCTACTATTGTAATACCTTCGAAATCAACAAATTGTAAAAGACTATCAATGGTTGCGCTATCTGTGTTGTTTAAATTTTTAAATCCAAAACCCCAAGCATTCACCAAATGTGTAACAGTAGGATCAAATGCACCATCTGAAATTTTATAAATTTCCCACGACTTGTTAAAAACATCTTTAAACATCTTATCAATTTCAATTATAGAATCGCAGTTGTTAAACTTGGTTATAACCGATTTTTTGTTGTAAGTAGAAAGTGAATTATCAATCTCAATTAATAATGAATCTACTTGCCTCTGAATATTTACTCCATTATCAGTAACATAAACTATTCGATACGTGGTACCTTGTGCTTCACCTTCAATTACGATGGATTCATTTTTTTTATGATTGGTACACGCGAACAAGGCCATGATAAGTGGAATAGCGAATATTTTTTTCATTAGTCTGGATTTTTTAGGTTGCAAAGGAACAAAAATTAATGTTACTTTTGTATTATGATACGACCTATTATAGCTTACGGTGACCCTATTTTAAGAAAAAAAGCCGTTGAAATTGATGAAGATTATCCAGATCTTAGCCTGCTTATTGAAGACATGTTTGAAACCATGTATCAATCGCAGGGAGTTGGATTAGCTGCTCCTCAAATTGGACTTTCTATACGAATGTTTATTGTAGATGCTGCACCATTTATTGATGATGATGAAGAAGATGTGGAAGGGATTAGAGATTTTAAACGCGTGTTTATTAACCCTATTATTCTTGAAGAAACTGGTCAAGAATGGAAATTTGAAGAGGGTTGTTTAACCATTCCAGGAATTAGGGAAGATGTTAGCCGCAAACCCAACATTGTTATTGAATATTACAACGAAAAGTTTGAACTAGTTGAAGAAGAGCTTTCTGGTTTAGCTGCTAGAGTTGTCCAACATGAGTATGACCATATTGAAGGAGTGCTTTTTACAGACAAAATTAATCCGCTCAAAAAACAACTTTTAAAAGGTAAGTTGGGTGATATTACAAAAGGAAATATTAAAGTAAATTACCGAATGAAATTTCCGTTGTTAAAAGGTAAAAAATAATTCAAAAGGACAATGAAAAATCTACTATTTATTAATGTATTGATCTTATTATTTGCAAGCTGTAATAACAATAATAAAAATGAAATTAAGAAGGAAACTAATACCGAGAAAGAAGAAATAGATACTTATGAAGAAAGGGTTTCAGACATTGAAAAATATACAAAACTCATCTACGACGACAGCTTAAACTTTAATAAAGAATACGCCAAAAATCTAGTAAAAGCCTACGATCGATTTATTAAGCACGATAGTTATTACAATGTTTCGAAAGAATACATGTTTAAAGCAGGTGAAATTTGTAAAGCTCTTAATCGACCACAAGACGCCATTATGTATTTTAACATGTTGCTTGAACGAGACCCTAATGATAAATACGCTCCACCAGCACTTTTCTATAAAGCAATGATTATTGGTGATGTTTTTCATGAAGATGCCTTAGCAAAAGCAACATATCAAGAATTTATTCAAAAATATCCTGACCATCCTCTAGTTGAAAGCGCAAAACAATCTATAGAACTTCAAGGTAAATCAATGGAAGAAATTATTGATGGATTTAAGAAAAAAGAAAAAAACGTTTAATTAATCTGCAATTACTATACTGTTAGGATTAATGTTAATTTTTCTACCGCTATAAAGCACTCCTATAGCGCGTTTAAAAGCTTTTTTACTTACCTGAAACATAGTATATATTTCATCAGGATTGCTTTTATCAGATATGTTAATTATGCCTTTTTCACGAAGTAACTTTTCGTAAATTTTATTTGCCAATACTTCAATTTCATCAATTGCCGCACTATTTATTGAAACGTCAATTTTCTGATCATCACGAATGCCAGTAATAAACCCAACAATTTTATCACCATAATGAATTGGTTTAAACACTTCATTTTTATAGAGTAATCCTAAATGTTTATGTTCTACTACTAATTTATAGCCTATTTCGGTTTCACCGGTTACTATACAATTTACCCTATCGCCAACTTTAAATTTTTCAATTGCACCCTTAAAAAACTTGGTAAATTTTGTAGTACCTACCATTCTGTTAGAAAGTTCATCCTTATACAAGTACACCAAATAACTTCTGTCTTTTTCAATTTTAATATGTTGCTCGGCAAATGGAACCAACAAATGTTTTTCAACACCCCAATCGAAAAAAGCGCCAAAATCATTCACATCAACTGCTTTCAGCAAGGCAATTTCTCCCATTTTTAATTTTGGAATAAGGGTAGTTGCTATGGGCCTGTCTTCAGAATCGGTATAAATAAATACTTCAATTTTATCGCCAATATTGAGCCATTTAGGAATGTACTTGTTGGGTAACAGAATTTCTTTTTGTTCATCTGTAATTAAATATATACCTTGTGGGGTTGTTTTAATGGCTTCCAATTCAACGGTATATCCTATTTCTTTCATTTTTTGGTTTTTAGTTAAAGTTTAGGTAGCCCCTCCTTCGGATGGGCTATGGATGCTCTTAATTTGCTATTACCTTGAATTCAGTTCTTCTATTTTCAGACCTACCTTCATCAGTATTATTATCTGCAATTGGCATAGTATCGCCATAGCCTTTTGTGGTTATTCGTTCTTTACCTATTCCATTTTTTACTAAATAATCAAATACTGCTTTTGCTCTATTTTCTGATAAAATTTGATTCATTTTTTTATCCCCAACATTATCGGTATGACCGCCTAATTCAATTTTTAAATTCGCATTTTTATTTAGAAAAGCTACCAATTTATCGAGTTCAACTCTCGATTTTTCCTTTAAATCAAATTTAGCCGTCTCAAAAAACACATTTTTAAGTACCACACTTTCTCCAACTTTAATTTTATTCATTGCTACGTTTTTTTCAAATGGCTTAGTAATAGTACCTTCTGTTAAGGTAAAGTTTTCAGAATAAAACAAATATCCATCGTGTGAAACGTTTAACGCATAATCTTTATTAATAGGTAAACAAACAAAATATTGACCGGTGACTTCGTCGGCATACGATTGAACCGTAATTTTACCTGTTTTTAAATCAATTAATTCAAATCTTGCAGGTAAGGCTTCTTTTGATACTGCATCATATACTTTACCAGCTAGATACGTTACCGCATCAGGCTTTAAATTGTCAGGCATTTCAAATTTATATAAATCTAAATCACCAAAGCCTCCTTCTCGATTGCTAGCAAAATAGGCAAATTTACCTTCTGCATCAACCAAAAAGCTATTTTCATCATTAAATGTATTTATTGGATAACCTAGATTAACAGGTGTTGACCAACTCCCATCTTCTTGTTTTTGAGTCATAAAAATATCAAGTCCACCCATACCTGGATGTCCATCAGATGAAAAGTATAAAGTTTTTCCATCAGGATGAATGAAAACGGATTCTTCTCTTCCGTTGGTATTCACTACATCACTTAATTTTTGGGGAGTTGACCAAACTCCACTTTCACTCAATTCTGAGGTATAAATATCTTGATTTTTTATACCGCCACGAGTTTTTAAACCTCTTATAAAATAAAGCGTTTTTCCATCTGATGAAAACGACGGTTGAGTTTCCCAATGTTGTGTGTTTACAGGGGCATTTATATTTTTAGGATTCGTCCATTTACCTCCAATATTATAAGCGTAAAACAAATCACAACTACCCAATCCAATTCGTCCCTGTCCGTAACCTTCATAAGGATCTTCGCATGATGTAAAAATTAAGAACTGCCCATTTGGCGATAAAGTTGGAGCGCCTTCATTATTTGGGCTGTTTATTCCAATTAATGGTTTTGCTCCCATCCAATTATTCCCATCGTATTTACTGATATAAAAATCTTCATTATACCCCGAAAAGGTACTTTTATCTTCCAAACTACGTGTAAATAATAAATATTTATTATCGGCCGATAGGGCTGGGAAATATTCAGGCATAGCAGAATTTACCCCTTCACCCAAATTTATTGGATTAAACCGTACCGGGTGCGTTAAAGCCTCTATTGCAAAATCACAATTTAATAACGCACTTTTTGCTAGTGATTTCATCAGCAAAGGCGAATCTGTAAATTTTAAGTAGTTTTCTAAATTAACTTTTGCTTCAGTATATTTTCCAGATTCTACTTGCAACATTCCTAATGAAGCATGTGCTTCAGGAAATAAATTAGGATTAATATTTACAGATTTTTGATAATGATCGATCGCTTTAGCATAATCCCCATTTTCGGTATAAACATAGGCTAATAACAATTCCGCTTCGGCAAAATTTGGTTCTTGTTTAATGGATTGTAATAAACTTAATTCGGCCAATTCATTTTTTCGTTGATCGTAGTAACCTTTACCTTCTTCGTAATATTTAATGGCTTTTTTGTTGGTTGTTAAATATTTATTTTGGGCTTTACACGATTGAATTCCTACCACAAAAAGTAGTAAAACAATGGCTATGGCATTAATTTGTTTCATGTTTTAATACGTTATTATGGAATTCTCATGTATTTATGGGTTTGCAACGAAATGTTCCATTTTGGATTGTTTTTTACAAATTCAATTATTGATGGCAACATTTGTTCCATTTTGCTCCATTCAGGTTGCAAATACAATTTACACTCCGCATTTACTTGTTTTGATTGTTCTTCAGCCCACTTAAAATCATCTTTGTTGAACACAATTACTTTGAGTTCATGAGCCAATTTATAATTCTGTTTTAAAGGTTGAATAGTCTTTTTTGGAGATAAACAAATCCAATCCCAAGTTCCAGTTAAAGGATATGCACCTGAAGTTTCTAAAAATAATTCAACATACTCTTTTTTAAGTTGTTGTGTTAATTCATTTAAATTATAAATAGAAGGCTCTCCTCCTGTAACAACAATACTTTTTGCAGCGAATTTTTTCATATTTTCCACTACTACATTTATTTCGGTAAGTGGGTGTAAATTAGGGTTCCAACTTTCTTTCACATCGCACCAATGGCATCCCACATCGCAACCTCCAACACGAATAAAATAAGCAGCTTTTCCTGTATTATATCCTTCGCCTTGAATGGTGTAAAATTCTTCCATAATGGGAAGTTTTAACCCTTGTTTAAGCAACTCCTTATCAAGCAAGGAAACTGTATTAATGCTATGTATCATAAAATGTAAAAGTAATAATACCTATCTTTATATTTTCATTTACATTCTGTTATGGCTAAAAAGTTTATCGTAATACTCCTAATTACAACGTTAAGTTCGTGTTTATCTGTTGAATTTACTAAGCCTCAGCCTAGTTGGTGCGATAATTTATCGGAGTTTCCAAAGGAAATGCAAGGTCATTTTTACAATAATGAAAAAGACACTATTGAAATTGGAACTAATTTTTACAAATTAATTTCTGCTAGCCAAAATCCCGTTATTGATGTTGACATAAAATCAACTAAATACCTCTCCGACAGTTTGTTATTACGGACTTATAGAAAAAACTATTTTTTAAATACTAAAGAGAACAACAACTGGCGAGTTTCAATAATAAAAATAAATAATGCTAAAGACATCACGGTTTACTCTGCGTTAGAATCGGAAGATAAGCTAATGAAGAATTTAAAAAAGGTGAAGGATAAAACCATTTTGAAAGATGAAAGTGGAAAAACCACGAATATAATTGTAAACCCAACTAAGAAAGAATTTCAGAAACTAATCAATAGCAAATTATTTGTTGAATACATGGTATTGAAAAAAGTTAATTAAATAAACCGTGGTGCATTTGGAAGAAAATTTGTTCATTCGAATAAATTTCACGATTAAAATGATTGAAATTTGTATCGAGACCAAGTAGTAGAATCAATACAGAAGTTAAAAATTAAACAATTGATTGATAGTACAAATTTTGATTAAAAAAAGCGTTGTTCTCGATAATTTTCTTTCAGAAAATCGAAGTGACACTTTTTTTATAGGAATTTTCCTCAAATGCACTACGGGTTAACTAAATACTAAAAACCCTTTCATCTAACCTTCCTCCTAATGTATAAAATCCAATATGATACCTTCCCTTGGGTAACGATTGTACATTAACACTAAACGGGTGTTTGTTCGATTGTTCCCGGGTTACCATTTCTGTTCGTACCTGAGGAATATTAAACTTATCGTAAATCACAATTTTAACGACAGTATTTTCAGCTAATGGTTTTTCAATGTTTCCATAAATATTTTTGGCAACATCAGAAACCAAGGTTGAATCAGATGATTCATATTCAATAGAATACCACGGCGCAAAAGTTTTGGTAAACTGAGCTACAAAATTTTGCAATTCTTCAATAGAATCTCTATTAATATGAAATATTGACGCTATATCTCGCCCATTGGTCATGGTCCAAATAGCTTGTTGCATTGCAGACAGTGGATATTTATTCTTTGCAAGATGTTGTGTAAGTAGTACAGTATTTTTGTCTTTCATTTCACCTACTTTATAACCCTCACCTTCAGATGGAGATCCTTTGTGCGATTGTGAGCAAAATCCAAAAATTTCTTTGTGTTGTTTTTGCGATGGATTTAACACAAAAATTTCCTCTTTAACCACTAAAATATCTTGTTTATTAGTGTCTAACGATGTTAAATTTCTACCCGATTCTAACTTAACAATGAGTTTATTACTAGTAGTATTGGCCACTTCCATATCTATACAATTTCCTTCATGACCACCTTTACTCGTAATGTTACATGTAATCATGTTTCGTTCAATAGCATCAAAAATTGAAAGAGCAAATTGATTGTTGGTGTTGAATTTTGGGCTAAACGATGAAAAAATTAGACATACGATTAGCAGGGTGCTTTTAAAGCACATTGTCTTTAAGGTTTTCATAATTAAGGATTTAGATAGGTTAACTAATTTGTATAACGACAATCATTTTACTATTATTGTTTAATGTAATTTTGTAATGCAATCTTTAAAATCCACATGAAGCTATACGGACTTATCGGACATCCTTTAACTCACTCCTTTTCGAAGAAGTATTTCGAAGATAAATTTAAAAAGGAAAACATTATAGATTGTGAGTTTGAATTATTTGACATTCCTAGTATTGATGGGTTAAGCGCTATTTTAGAGAAGCATAATAACTTAAAAGGATTGAGTGTTACCATTCCATATAAAGAAATGGTTATGGATTATTTAGATGAAATTGATGCTAATGCAAAAAAAATTGGAGCTGTAAATGCCATCAAAATAGAAAACAACCAACTGATTGGATACAACACCGATTATTTTGGTTTTAAACAATCACTAAAACCTTTTATAGAAATTTCGCAAGAACGTGCTTTAATTTTAGGAACTGGTGGTGCTTCTAAAGCTGTTTATCATGCATTAAATTCATTAAACATCAATTGTTTGTTTGTTTCTAGAAACCCAAAAAGTGATAATGAAATCAGTTATGAAGAGGTGAATGAATATGTATTAAAACATCATCAAATTATTGTAAACACTACTCCTATTGGGACTTTTCCGAAAATTGATGAAAAACCTAATATTGAATATTCGTTCATTACATCAAAACATTTGTTGTACGATTTAGTTTACAACCCCGCCGAAACCCAATTTTTAAAACAAGGGAAACAACGTGGTGCGATGGTTTTAAACGGTTTACAAATGCTACAATTACAAGCTGAGGAAGCTTGGAAAATTTGGAATAGTTAACTTTATTTTCCCTCACCACCACCTCCGATTTTCAAATCATCGCCAGCATTAGTATCTTTCGATTGTCGTTTTTGAGAATCGTAATTCATTTTACCAAATGAATAACTAAAACTTACATTTACAGAAGTTGATGACCAACGACTTTCTGAATTATAGGAAGAGCCTCCCAAATCGCCACTTTCAAATGCCCATCGTTGAGTTTGAAAAATATCGTTGAAACTCAAGGTTAATCGTGCTTTTTCTTTTATCAATTTTTTGCTAACAGATAGGCTAATGTTGTAATTTTCTAAGTTAGTTCCTTGAATACTTTTTTGTTTACCTGAATAACGAACTCTTGAATTTATCGACCATTTTTGTGGTAGTGTAAAATTAGTGGAAAAATTAGTGGTCCAACCATACGTATTGTTATTAAAACCAACAGTTGGATTGTTCAAATTAGCACTCCAAATATTAAAAGTCCCATTCATTTTCCACCACTTTTTGGGGTTATATCCTAACGTTAATTCTCCTCCTGTTATTTGTGTTTTAGCTAAATTTTGAGGGCTGGTTACAAACACATTTTTATCCATTAATACGGTTATATTTTGTTGTTTATCGTTAACTTGACGGAAATAAACACTCGAATTAACATTAAATTTATCCCAAAATTTTAAATAGCTCAATTCATACACATCAATGTATTCGGGCTTTAAATTTGGATTTCCTTTATATAAACTGTACGGATTGCTGTAGGAAGCAAATGGATTCACATCCCATTCATCAGGACGGTTAATTCTGCGACTATAATTTAATAGTAGTTCGTTTTGTTCTGCAATTTTATAGGAAATATGAGCCGAAGGGAACCAACTCGTATAGTTTTGTTGGTGGGTTTCCTTCGTATTAATTAATTCTGAATTAGCAATAGTTTGTTCCAATCTTGACCCGACTTTTATACCTAATTTTTTAAATTGTTTTCCTAAAATGGTATATGCTGCAAACACATTTTCATTATAATTAAAAATGTTATTTAAATTGGTATCTGGAAAAAATATGAAGTTAGCATCTGTTGAACTTGAAAAGAAATCTTTTTTTCCATCACTGTATGTTCCTCGAAGTCCCGCCTCTAATTGAAGTGAATCAGAAATAGGCAACACATAATCAATTTTACCATCAATATTATTTCCTGAACCATTATTTGTAGTGTTTTGAAATTGATTGATTTTATTGCTGAAAAAATAGGCCTGCTTGTTAACATCCTTACTTTCATTTAAATCTTTGTAAAGACTTACCTCCACATCTAAGGTATGTTCTTCGGTATTAAATTGAGTTTGCCAACCCGTTGTAAGCCCGTAACCTTGATTGTTATTATTACTCGTTGAATTTCTATTTGAAAAAGATTCTATAACACTGGCTTCGTTAAAATAATTATACCTTCTTTTTGCATCATTTATTCCACTCCAACCCCATCCATTGGTTTGAACATAAAAAGTGTTTTTTTTATTGATAAAATAATCGAGCCCAACGGTAAACCATAAGTTATTATTATCTCCCAATGAACTACTCAAAATTTGTTGGCTATAAGTGGTATCAGCAAAATAACTACGATTTTGCTTTGATGTACTCTTCCAGTAGCTTTTGTACAAACCTATATTCGTGCTTACACTTATTTTATTTTTTCGATACGTAAAATCAAAGCTTGAGTTATAATCATTATATCCATTGTATTCATACCCTAAATTAGCACTACCATTAAAACCAGAGGCTTTCTCTTTTTTTAAAATCACGTTTAAAATACCCGACATTCCTTCGGGATTGTATTTTGCTGAAGGGTTGGTAATCACTTCAACCTTTTCAATAGAACTGGCTGGAATTTGTTTTAACAAATCTGATGCTGAAATGGTTGTAGGCCTACCATCAATTAATATTTGAACTCCTTTGTCACCACGTAAACTAATTTTATCTTGCTCATCCACTTCTACTGAGGGCATATTCTTTAATACATCCAACCCAGTTCCACCCTGTACACTTATATCTTTTGAAACGTTATAAACTTTTTTGTCAATTTTAGTTTCCATCAGTTCTTTTTCATCAACAAACTCAAACTGATCCATATTTTTTGAGAAAGACGATAAAGCTACTTCTCCTAAATCTTTGGAAGGCTGTTCATTTGAAATCGAAATATTATTTAAAAAATTAGCTTCATAACCAATAAAGTCAATTTTTACATAATAATTTCCAATCGGAACATTTGCAATTTCGAAAACTCCTGTTGTAGCGGTTATACTACCTGTCACCAAAGTAGAATCGCCTGTTTTAAATAACGAAACTGTTGCAAATTCTATGGGTTTATTGGTTGCTTTTTCTAGCACTATTCCTTTTATTATTCCTATCCCTTTCTCAATATTTTGTTGAGCAAAAGAAGTATTTAATAAAAAAAATATGAAAATACTTGTTAATAGTAATCTTGAATAAACCATAAGCAAACGGAATTATTTTTTTTATTATGAGTTCTCAAAAGTATAAAGTTTTGTATTCTATGCAAATGATTTACGCTAAATGATTATTAAATATTACCCGTTGTGCATTTAGAAGAATTTTTAATAAAAAAGGTGTCAGTTCGTAAACTACTATACAATTTTTGTTAAGATTAAATTTTCAACTTTTCAACAACCGT
>JAVHRO010000024.1:0-21688 GCA_036171675.1 Vicingus sp.
AACAAAATTTTTGAGATAAAAAAAAGAGGCTGTCTATTTCTTTTTAGACACCCTCCTTTTGTTGAGAAAAATCTAAAAATTAAATTCCTTTGTTTAGGTTCTTCAATATTGTAAAAGCTCTATCTATACTGTCGTCTTCTACAATAATGGTAAATTCATGCATGGTTGAAATAATATCGAGAATGTTAATTCCTTCCCAAGCTATTTTTTTTAGGATATAATAATAAATTCCAGAAACATCAGCGTTTTCACTAGGCAATTTGATCGTTAGTGACGAGAGTCTTTTTGTTTCTTGTATCATGGTTTCATTTTTAAATAAACTATCGATGTCATCATGATCTGAATCATTCAATATAATTGTTGTTTCATATACACCTTGTGAAAAAGCAAAAAATGAATCCTTTTTACCGTTTAATTTTTTTAACAAGTCAGCTTGGCGATCTATAATACTATCAGAATTCTTAAAGGTATAATAGGTGATTCTTGATCGTACTGTAATATCTCCTAATTTACTGATAACTTTTTTTACTCTAATTTTCAGGTTAGGATCAAATTTTGGTGAAAGTCTTTTAAGTGCCATTACAATGGCTCCAATTTGCACATCTTTTCGAGTAAGCTCGTCTATTTCTGGCTTTATTTGCCTTGATAAAGATGATAAATTAATAATTCCTTCAGACAAGGCTTCTTCTAAAAATGGAGATTTTTTAATAATTTCTTCAACTAAAACATGAGTTGCTTTCATAAGATTTCTTTTATTAAAAGCCATAATGTTAAACAAAATGACAATTGGTTAATTATTCCTATTTAAAAATGTTATTTAAACAAATATATAAAAAAAATATTAATCGTGTTAAGTTTTTAACATAATTAATATTTTAAATTCGTTGTGCCTTTTTAAGAAAATTTGTTAAGTCGAATGAATTTAGTGACATGGATCTAAAATTTTTATTAAAAACGCTAATTTTATATAAAAAAGGGCTGATTTCGAACCTATTTTTTAAAAATCGATCTGAGGCCTTTTATATGATAAATTTTTCTAAATGTAAATCGAATTAATTATAAGATTTTTTAAATTAGTCTTATAACTAATCTATTTGAGCAGCTTTTTTGGTGATATTTATTCTTCGCTCAACTCTACGTCTAAGCTTTGCCTGTTTATCTAGTAGCTTGTCGTAAATAAAAGAAATAGGGCAAGAGAAAACACTTAAAATTGGGAATTCAATTGGTTTTATATTTCTATCTTGATACATTTTTATACCTTCCATTTTAATTTCAGGTTCTTTAGGTTTCATTAAGGTAATTGTCTTTTTAAACTCTTCGTAAGATGGCCATGGAAAAACTTCAATTTCTTTAAGATTGATGGAATCGGTATATAATTTGAATTTGGTTAAATATTTACCTGGTAATTCTTTTGGTGCTATATAGTGGAGGGCTTTAAAACCCACATACGTTATTTTAACGGTATCATTAGCTTCTACAATCAAACTAAAATTTCCATTCTCATCAGTTTTTGAAGCCTTTATACCATTTATTACCAAATGTGCACCAATAAGTAATTCGTTTGATTCTCCATTTACAACAGTTCCAATCAAATTGTAAGTTGAAGAAGCATCTGCTTGTTGTCCAAAAATTAAATTACTGATACAAAAAAATAAAACGAGAAAGTAAACAATTTTTTTTATGAACATCGTGTAAAGATAAACTAAAACAGCTTACACATAAAGTTAATAAAAGTTAATCTTTTATGCTGATTAGAATGAGTTTAACATTATTTTTGAAATAATTAATATCGCTAAATTTAATTCGCCCAAACCAATTATTTTTAGTTGTTTTATAAAAAAAAATTATTTATGAACTACATCGAATTAAATATTGTTGTAACACCCATAGAAATTGGTCGAGACATTGTTATGGCAGAATTAGCTGAGCTTGGTTTTGAAAGTTTTGTTGAAACAGAACTTGGATTGGAAGCATATATCCAACAGCCTATTTTTAATGAAAATGAAGTAAAAAAATTATTTTCTTTTAATCATGAAGATTTTAAGGTTGTTTATGAAGTTATTACCATTAAAGAACAAAATTGGAACGAAGTTTGGGAGTCGAACTTTGACCCCATTAATGTAAACGACACTTGTTATGTTCGAGCTCCTTTCCACGAAAAAATTAATAAATTCAAATTCGACATCGAAATAGAGCCTAAAATGTCGTTTGGTACTGGACATCATGAAACCACGTTTTTAATGATTCAAGAATTGTTGGAAATGGAATTAACTAACAAAAATGTATTGGATATGGGATGTGGAACTGGAGTACTTGCCATTTTAGCTACATATAAAAAAGCGTCGAAAGTTGTAGCTGTTGATATTGACGAATGGGCATATGAAAATACCAAAGAAAATTGTTTACGAAATCACTGTGAACGTATTGAAGTATTGAAGGGGGGGGTAGAAATGATAAAAAATAAAGAATTTGATTTAATTATTGCAAATATTAATAGGAATATTTTAATTCAAAATCTTGAAAATTATACAAAATCATTAAACCATAACGGTCATATATTGTTAAGTGGATTTTTTAGCTCAGATACTGATTTATTGTTAAATGAAGCTACTAAATATGGACTTCAACTATTAAATAAGAAAACAAAAAACGATTGGACTTTATTACATCTAAATCATTAATCCAAATATGAAAAACATTGTATTAATAATTCTTCTCATTCTATTTAGTTTGTCGGGGTTTTCTCAGACCAAGATAAAACAATTCTCATCCGATTCAACCGCTTTTTTTCATGAAATGGAAGAGTTTTTAACAGTTTCTAGAAAAGAAGATGCTAAATTGGTTATGGATCAGTTTTCATGGGATTGGTATGGCGGAAAATTTACTGAAAGCCAACGTCAAGGAGTTTATGAAATAGCGAATTTAATGCTGAACAAAAAGAAAAAAGGATTTCCAGATTTTAAAAACTATTTATTTACGATTTCTCGATTTGTGAACAGTAAATACCAAACACCAGAATCGTTTAACGCGTGGCAAACAATATTAGCAAAGCTAGTTGACGATAAGGGAAAAAATACGTTTTCTGATTATTTAGAATCTTGTAACTCGTTGTTTGAAGAAAATGCATTATACAAATCTGCTGCAAATACATGGAAAGCAAACAATAGTAATTATAAATTTGGTTTTGATAGCTTACCAACAATAGAATTTAACGCACTTAACCTCACTTGTTATTCAAAAGGAGATAGCTCAACTATACTGAATACCAAAGGTGTTTATTATCCAACACTCGACAAATGGGTTGGGGTTGGTGGAAAAATTACTTGGGAACGAGCAAATTATGGCAAAGATTCGGTTTATGCCGAAATAAATAATTACACCATTTCATTTAAAACACCTGCGTACCAAATAGAGAATGTCATGTTTTATGATTACATGCATTTTAAAAAACCCTTAAAAGGTAAACTTGAAGAAAAGGTCTTAGCAGGAATAACCTACGAAGAAGCTTCTTACCCTCGATTCGATTCATACGATAAAAGACTTAGTATAAAAAATATTGCAAAAGATGTAGATTATGTTGGTGGATTTGCCATGCATGGACGAAAATTTATTGGAAAAGGAGATCAAGACCAAGATGCATTCTTTATGTTTTATAAAAATGATTTACCTTTCGTTAAAATTGGCTCTCGTGCTTTTAGTATAAGACCAGAAAAAATTGTTTCTGATATTGCTTCAGTAACCATTTACCTAAAAAACGATTCTATTTATCATCCTGGTTTATCGTTTAAATTTTTTGTTAAAGAAAGAAAGATTACTCTAATCAGGGATGGACAAGGAATAAAAATCACCCCATATTATAATTCATATCATCAGGTAGATATGGATTTTGAAATGATGACATGGAACCTAGATGACCCATTAATCGACTTTGGTAACCTTGTGGGTGGTACAAAAACTGACGCTATTTTTTCATCTTCAAATTATTTTAGTTTAAACTCCTACAATGATATCACAGGATTATCTGATTCAAATCCATTGTACCTAATAAAATCAATGGTTCAAAAGTTCGATACCACATTTCTTACCGTTGAACAGCTTTCTAACTTCATGAGATTATCAAAAGATCAATCTATTTCATTATTGTTAAACCTAACTTATGCTGGTTTTGTGCTATTCGATTATGATAACTTAACTTTTGTTGTAAAACAAAAATTATTGGATTGGGTAAAATCAAGTGCTGGAAAATTAGATTATGATGTTATTTCATTTTATTCAAATATTAAAGGAGCACCAAATGCTACTTTGAGTTTATTAAACTACGATTTAACGTTAAGAGGTGTAACAAGTGTACACATGAGCGATTCTCAGTCGGTTACTATTTTCCCGGCTAACAAAGAACTAATATTAAAGAAAAATAGAGATTTTGACTTTAGTGGAGTTATTCAAGCTGGTCGATTTGATATTATGGGAAGTAATTTCGCTTTTAAATACGATGCATTTAAATTCGATATGCCAAATGTTGATTCGTTAAGAATTTACGCAGAAACTGGTAAAATAGATGATATGGGAAAACCTATCATTAAACCTGTTAAAACGGTTATTAATAAAATTAATGGCGATTTATTAATTGATAAGACCAACAACAAATCAGGTATTAAACCTTATGCTGAGTATCCTATTTTAAATAGTTTTAAAGAATCATACGTATTTTACGATCGAAAATCAATTCAAGGTGGCGCGTACAAAAGAGATAATTTTTACTTTCAGGTTAAACCTTTTACCATTGATAGTTTAGATAATTTTACCAACGCCTCTTTACGATTTGATGGAACCTTACAATCGGCCGGAATATTTCCTGATTTTGAAGAAACCTTAACCTTGCAATCTGACCACTCACTTGGTTTTATTAGAAAAACTCCACCAGATGGTTTTCCGATGTATGGAAATAAAGGAAAATTTACTAACGAAATACAACTGAGCCATAATGGATTAAAAGGGGATGGCGTTTTGAAATATATTGCATCAACAACGTATTCAAATGAGTTTGTTTTCTTGCCCGACTCAATGATTGCAGTTGCCCAAAGTTATAATGTAAAAGAGAACCCCGTTGAGGTTGAATTTCCTCCTGTTCAAGGTGTGAATGTCAAAACCACATGGTTTCCTAATCAGGATTATATGATACATAAGCAAATATCAGATCCCATAAAAATGTACGATATGAAATCTGTAATGCACGGACAAACTAGAATTCAACCAGATGGATTGTTCGGTAAAGGAACATTCGAATTTGAAAAAGCAGAATTAGAATCAAATGAAATTAATTTTAAGTTTAGTGATTTTAATGCCGATACTTCCAATTTTAGACTAAAAGACAATGAATTAGCAGATCAATTAACATTTTCTACAACTAATGTTAGTGCGTTTGTTAGTTTTAAAGAACGATTTGGACAGTTTAAATCAAATGGTGGTGGCTCATTTATTGAATTTACGCAAAATCAATACATCTGTTTCATGGATGAATTTAAATGGTTTATGGATAAAGAAGATATTGAATTAAATGCAAGTGGTAAAAGCCCAAATTTACCGACAGATTCAACTGAAAATCCTCTTGATGAAGTAAAACTTGAAGGTGCACAATTTATTTCAGTTCACCCAGCTCAAGATTCGCTTTCATTTTTCTCTTCAAAAGCAAATTTTGATATTAAGAAAAAAATTATCACTGCTGAAGAAGTAAAATACATTAATGTTGCCGATGCAATGATATATCCTGATAGCGGTAAAGTAGTTGTGCAAAAACAAGCTAAAATGAACACATTACATAACGCAAAAATAGTTGCAAGTTATGTTACCCAAAATCATCATATTTACGATGCAACAGTAAATATATTTGGTAAAAGAAAATATGCAGGTACTGGTAATATAGATTATATTGATGAACTCTCTTCTACCCAAACCATTTATTTAGAAAATATTGGTGTCGATACCACTGGTCAGACTTATGCTACTGGACAAGTTTCAGATACTGCTAAATTTAAATTAAGTCCTTTTTATGAGTACAAAGGAAAAATTAAATTATTTGCAAACAATGAATTTTTGACTTTTGATGGTAGTGGAAGGATTATACATGATTGTAATTTGATTGGTAAGGATTGGTTTACCTTTGAATCGCAAATAAATCCAAATGATATTTATATTCCTATTGACAGCACCACAAAAGATTTAAGCAGAAATCCTTTATTTGCCAGTATCTTTTCAAGTCCTGATTCTTTAGGAATTTATACATCATTTATTAATCCTAAAAAGAAATACAGCCATTTAGAACTCATCAAGGCAACTGGCTTCTTGTATTATGATAAAGAGCACAGTGAATATAAAATTTCAAACAAAGATAAACTTCAAGAAATGTCGTTTGGCGGTAATTATATTAGTCTAAGTAATAAAAACTGTAAATCTTATGCCGAAGGTAAAATTAATTTAAGTGCCGATTTGGGGCAAGTTGATATTAATGCTGCAGGAACCATTCAACAAAATTTAATAGATAATGATGTCATTTTTGACTTGGTAATGCTAATTGACTTTTTCTTTACTGATGATGCATTAAAAAATATGTCGAAAAAGTTACAGCAAGCAAGCACACTCGATCCTGCTAAATTAGATAGACCAACTTTTGAAAAAGGTTTGCGAGAGGTTATTGGAAAAACTGAAGCCGATAAACTTATTGCTCAGGCAAATTTATACGGCGAATTCAAAAAATTACCTGAAGAACTAAAAAAGACAATCGTATTTAATGATGTTAAATTTAAATGGGATGATGTAAACAAAAGATACAAGTCGTTTAGCAAATTAGGTATAAGTAATATTGGTAAAGAACAAGTAAATAAATATGTTGATGGTAAAATTGAAATAGTAAAAAAACGTAGTGGCGATATAATCAATATTTATTTAGAAATAGATCCGAATAATTGGTATTACTTTAATTATACCAGAGGTATGATGCAAGCAATTTCTTCTGATGTAGATTTTAACAATGCTATTGAAGCAGTTAAACCCGATAAGAGAAAATCAAAAGCTGAGAAAGGTCAAGAACCCTATCAGTTTATGTATTCGTCAGTTAAAAAGAAAACTGATTTTTTAAGAAAATTTGACGAATAGATTGGTGAAATATTGGTTTTTTGCATCATAAATATATTCGTAATATTGTAGATTGATTTATTGAATAATGACAATTAAGCATACCTATTATAAACGATTGTTCTTGCTTTTTGCAATGGCATTTTCATTTACCGTTGTAAATGCTCAATATGCATCGCAAGAAGAATTGAAAAGTGCTGCTGACAAATTTTTTGTTGAGGAAGACTATGTTCAAGCCTTACCACTTTTTTCTCAGCTTCTTAGCCTTTACCCTAAAGATCCTAATTATAATTTTAAATATGGAGCATGTTATCTGTTTGCTAACAGAGAAAAAGAGGATGCGTTAAAGTATTTAAAATTTGCAGTTTCAAAACCAAATGTAAACCCTCAGGCATTCTATTTCATGGGATTAGCCTATCAGCACGAATATCAGTTTTCTGCTGCCGAGTTAAATTTTAACAAGTTTAGAGAAAAAGGTTCTCCAAAAGATGTTCAATATTTTCAAGTAGATCGAAAAATTGAAATGTGTAAAAATGGTGCTACACTTTTAAAAAGTATGACAGATATTGGTGTGCTTAGTAAAAAAGAGATTAAGCAATCTGAATTTTTCAGAAGTTACGACTTAAGAGGTATTGGTGGTAAAATTATTGTAAAACCAGATGAGTTTAAAACTAAGTTAGATTTAAAAAAGAACGAAACAAGTATCATCCATTTAGGAGAAAACCCCACCATGGTGGTTTTTTCATCGTATGGTAATGACGAAAAAAATGGAAAGGATATTTATAAAGTGGTTAAATTACCTAATGGAGATTGGAGCAAACCAACACCATTTCAAAAGATAAACACAAAATACGATGAGGATTATCCATTTCTTCATCCTGATGGAAAAACATTATATTTTAGTTCAAAGGGATACAATAGTATGGGGGGGTATGATATTTTTAAATCTACTTTAGACCCATTAACAGGAGAGTGGTCTTACCCCGAAAATTTAGATTTTCCAATAAATACACCTGATGATGATATCTTATTTATTTCTGATATTGACAATCAATTAGCCTATTTTGCTTCCTCAAGAGCTAGTATAAAAGGAGAGTTAACTGTTTATAAAGTTCAAGTAGATAGACAGCCTGCTGAAAATACGGTAGTAAAAGGAATTTTTATTGCAGAAAACAACCCAAGTATGAAATCGGCTACCATCTCAATCGTTGATGCCGAAAAAGATAGAAAATATGGTGTATTCAACACCAATAGAGATAATGGCGAATATTTACTTGTTTTTCCAGGTAACGGTGGGAAGTTTAAAATACTTGTCGAAACGACGAACGATTCACCTATACATTCAGCGATTATTGAGTTACCAAAACTAGATGGGTTTAGGGCGTTAAAACAAGAGTTGAGATTGGTTGGTGAAGGAGATAATCAAAAATTGGTGGTTAAAAACCTATTTAACGAATCTGATGAGTTTGATATTACTGACCCTTTAATAGTTGAAAATTTATTAAAGAACAAGGCTAAAATGGAGGTAAATATGACCGAAAATGATGCTTTGGCAAATTTGGAAAATGTAAATTCGGCTGAACAGGAAGTAACAAATTCATATACCAATTTATCAAATCAAGAATTGGTTACTAATGCTCAGAAAAATGCATCTACCATTGTTTCTAATGCACAACTTTCTAAAAATCAAGCTAACTTCACCTACAATCTAGCAGCTAAGAAAAGCGCTGAAGCAAAAGACTTGTACAATAAATCAGAACAACAATTTAAATTAGCAAAGGAATCACAAGAATTATCTGTTAAAACAAGATCGTTTATTGAAGGTGAAAAATTGAAACAACAAGCTGCAAATTTGGTTAATGAAGCGGTGGCTGCCTTAAATTTGGCTAAAACTATTGAAAGTGAATCAGTTGAACGTCAAAGTGATGTGGATGTGGTGAACCAATTAAGTGCTTCTATATCATCGAAAATCAATAGTGGAAACAGAAATGATGCTGAACAAAGTTATGCTAAACTTGACGAAATATCTAACGCAACATATAATCAAAAATCTGCAGTAAACTCTGAACAAGAGCTTATCAACGATAAACTTGATGCAAAAGAATCGGATTACAATAAAGCTCGAAACAATGTTATTGAATTAACCAATCATCAAACTGAATTAACGGAACAAATTAACAATTTATCAGACCGCATTAATAAAACCAATAAAAAGTCAGAAAAGGATGCGTACCAAGCTGAAATAGATGCGTTTAAAATCGATTTGGAAGATGTTAAATATGATTTAGGGGTTGCTAAGGACAAAGAGACACAACTTGCCAAAGAATTAAACGAAACAAAAAATATTGCTTCAACATCAACCGGTATTATTGAAGATGTTAAAAAAGCAAATATACAATCACCGATTAAGCAAGTTGATAAAGTTGCATTAAGCAATGATATTGCATATTTCGAGAAACAAGGTTTGGTTGGTTTGTACCCGTCTGAAGAAAACATAGCTACCACCACCACTGCATCAACTTATAACCTAAAAGATCATAAAAATGAATACAGCATAATTACTGAAGAAGGAAAAATTGCTGATTACAATACACCATATAGTTCTCAGTTAGTTGATGCAGAAAACAACCAAGATGAGTACCAACGTTCATTAGAAAAAGCAAAAATTAATCAAGATTGGATTGCATCAATTAATCAGGAACTTGAAATAAAATCAAACCAACTTAAAGCAACTGATAATTTAAATGAAAAAACAAAAATTAAAAGTAGGATAGAGGTTTTAACAAATTTAAAAGCTGAAAAGCAAAAAGAAGCTGATAATCAATTGGCTATGGCTCAACTGTTAAACAATTCTTCTATTACTGCTACCAATAAGCAACCGATAAATAATGTAAAATCTAACTCAACTTCACAACAAAACACCAGCGTAAATATTTCTGATGCACAAGGTAATATTATGGATTACGCCTCAGGTTTTGAAAATCAACTAACTGCATTAGATGCAAAAGAAAGCTCTCCTTCAACGACTAAGGAAAAAATTGCAGTTTACGAACAATGGAAAAACGCCAACGAACAAGAGTTGTTATTAAAGAAAATCGAATTAAAAAGTGCAGAAGGTGAAGATAAAATAGCAATTGTAAATAGAATTGAAGAATTAGACAATCAGATTGCTAATAATAAAGAATACATCGCTTTATATAACGAAAAAATTAGTTCGTCAGAACAACCTATTGCAATAAATGAAACTAATAACTCCACAGAATCAACAGCTTCAAATACCACTCAACCTATTGATTATACTAAATACAACAAAAATGTTGTAAACCAAAACGGAGAAGTATTGGATTACACATCGGATTTTAAATCGCAACTTGATAAGACCGATAATATTGTAGATCCATCAATTGCAACCAAAGAAAAACAACAAATAACCTCACAATGGATTTCTGCAATTGATGAAGAAATCAATTATAGAAATGATCAATTATCAATAGCTAATCCTACCGAAAAGCCATCAATTAATTCACAAATCAATAATCTAAAAAATGAAAAGGCTTCATTAAATGAGCAATTGACTAATTATAATTTGGAGCTAAACAAACAGCAATCGACATTAGCAATAACCAATAATCAACAATCAACATCATCTGTTGCAACAACAAACTCTTCTTCTACAAATAATGTAAATACTCCTTATACGTATTCGTCACCATTAGCTCAACAAGAAATTGCTCAAGTTAATCAACTACAAAATGAGGTTGAAGACCTTAATAATAAAGTAGAAGAAAAAACCACATTGGCTTACGCTACAAAAGATGAAACCAAAAGACAAGATTTATTAAATGAAGCAGATGTCTTAAAAACGGCATCTGAAGATAAACAGTTAGAAATTGCAAACACACTTGAAAAATCAAATAAAACGGAGTTTTATAGTAATCAAGAAATCATGTCGAAAGTTAGATTGAGTTCTAATACCAATGATAAGGTGATTTTGGCTGAATTAAATGAAGATGAATCGAACAAGTATTACGAACAAGCTAAAAAAGAAAGAGAAAAAGCAGCTAATGCTGAATCATTTAGTTCAAAACAAAGTGCTAATCAAAAAGCAGAAGAACTAGAAATTACTGCCTTAGAAAAACAACGTAAAGCTATTGAAGTATTTAAATCAGAAAACAGCCAACCTCTTGCTGTGGTTAACAATACGAATGAAAATAGTGCAACAGGAAACAATACAATTATAAATAAACAACAACCTGCCAGCACCCAAGAAACTCCTGTTACCAATAAACAAAATTTGACTTCAATTCAACCTGTACCAAATTCAACGGTTTATATACCGCTTAAAGTCTATATGCCTTCTGATAATGAATTGTTAGCTGCAAAATCAAAAGAAAATGAGGCCAAACGATTAGAAAAAGAGGCCATTATTCTTCAGGATAGTGCTCAAAAAGTGACGAAACTAGCGGATAAAGATGTACTCACCAAAGCAGTTAATGACAAGAGCTTAAAGGCAAGTCAACTTAGAAAAGATGCAGAGGTAAATTATGCAACTGCCAATAAGTTAGCTGTTAACGAAGCAACAACAGTAACTCAGCTTAATGCGAATAGAAACGCTCTAAATAACGAAAAGTTTAGTGATGATGACCAAAAAATAATTAGTGAACTATCTTCAACTGAAATTGCTGAAATATCTAAATCTCCAGAATATACTGCATATGCATCTCTTAAAAATGATTCGAGAAGATTAATAAAAGATGCTGAGGTAAATTATATTAATGCCGATAAAATTCAAGAAGAAGCTGAAGACCAAAAGACATTGGAAGTTAGTTTGAATGCCATGTCTGCTGGTGCAACGGGTCCTTCTAAAACCAAACTTTTAGGTCAAATTGAGAAACTTAAAGTAATGATTCAGGATAATGAAACTAAGTCGGCTGAATCAAGAAAAATTGCAACTGATAAAGAATTAGAAGCACTTGATAAATCAACTAAAGCATCTAACATGTTAGCATCTAATCCTGGTGCTGAAAAAATTAAAGCAATAGAAAAAGCAGAGGTGTACAATAAACCGTATTTAGATAATGTTTTGGCAGAAAACAAAACGGTTGAGGTTAAACAACCTAATTCATTTATGGAGGAAGAACCAGTGGTGGATAAACAAGAACCTATTACTGAACAACAACAACCTGTAGTGGATAAACAAGAACCTATTACTGAACAACAACAATCTGTAATGGAGAAACAAGAACTAGTGTTGGATAAACAAGAACCTATAGCTGAACATCAACAGCCTGTATTGGATAAACTAGAACCAGTGGTGGATAAACAAGAACCTATAGCTGAACATCAACAGCCTGTATTGGATAAACTAGAACCAGTGGTGGATAAACAAGAACCTATTGTTACTACCAATAATGCGAAATCAAATGTAGATGTTATTCCTACCGTATTAACCAATCAAATTTTTGAGTTTACACCAAATAAAACTGCGGCGTACAGCGATTCGAAAAAAATACCAGTTTCGCCTAAATTACCAGAAGGATTGGTGTTTAAAGTACAAATTGGTGCGTTTAGAAATCCAATTCCTCAAGACCATTTTAGGGGTTTTGCTCCCATTATGGCTGAAGATGCAGGCGGTGGAATAACTAGATATACCGCTGGTTTGTTTAAAACATTCAATATGGCTAACGAAGCCAAAAATGCTATTCGTACAATTGGATATCCTGATGCGTTTGTAGTAGGTTTTTACAACGGAAAACGTATTTCTGTAAATGAAGCCAGGGCCATGATGAATGGTGGTACTGAGCCATCTGAAAATGTAGTAAATAATAATACTTCCAATAAAACTGAAGTAAAATCTACTGCCGTAACTATTGAACCAAAAAACAATACTAGCCCTAAATTACCTGAACCAAAAGCAACTTATGAAGAGGTAAAAGATGGTATTTCTACCGATGTAAATAAAATAAAAGGAGTGTTCTTCACAGTTCAGGTTGGAGTATATTCACGACCTATTACAGCTGAACAATTAAACAATGTTACTCCATTAAATAGTGAAAAAACATCTAGTGGATTGTATAAATATACATCAGGTGTTTATCAAAGTTTAAATGATGCAAATGCTGCGAAAGATAGAATTATTGCATTAGGAATCACAGATGCATTTATTATTGCTTATGCAAATGGCAATAAAGTTTCAATGAACGAGGCTGTCGAATTTATTTCTGCGGGTAATACTACTTCGAATATTCCAGCGTCAACTTCAAATAATAAGTCAACAACTCCAATCAATTCAACACCAGAAAAACAACCAACCACCAACAATATTTCAAACCAAACATCAAATAATCAACCTTTAAACACTTCAGAAAACAATACTACTATTAAACAACCTGAAACAACTAATACTACTGTAAATAATACTGAAGCAATTTTCAATACAACTACAGAACCTTCGCTGCCTAAAAAAGTAGTTAATCAAGTTGATGTTGGTCAAAAACTTAAGCTTGAGTTTAAGGTTCTTTTAGGGAAATATACCGAAGAAGTTCCTGTTGACGAAGCAACGGTTTATTTAAAATTCTCCAACAGTGGAATTGAAATTAAAGAATCGAATGGAAAAATGGTGTACACCATGGGCTCATACCCCGATTATCCATCAGCTTTAGATTTACAAATCCAAATGAAAGTTGAAGGAATAAAAAATCCAAAAGTAATCGCACTTAAAAATGGCACGTCAATTGAAGTGAATGATGCACTTGAACTAGTTAAAAATTATAATGAATGAATACTAAAACATTAAAACAAACCAATACAGAATTAGAGAATAATCAACTGTTTCAATTAATTCTAATTAATGATGATGTGAATACTTTCGAGCACGTTATCGAAATGCTTATTAAGTTTTGTAATCACGATTCAGTACAAGCCGAACAATGTGCTTTATTGGTACATTACAAAGGAAAATGTGCCATAAAAAAAGGAGCATTAAAAGAATTAAATCTTGTTTCTGAAATTTTGTCAGAAAATGGATTAACTGTTGAGATTAATTAAGTGTATTTTTTATTTTATCTATGAAAAAGTTAAATAAAATCGGTTTAGCTGTTATGATTTTAGCAATAATAGCATGTAGTAAAGTTCCTATTTCTGGTAGAAAACAAATGAACTTGTTGCCCGAAAGCCAAATGATGAGTATGAGTTTAACTCAATATCAAAATTTTTTGAGTGAAAATTCTCCAATGCCAGATACGGATGGAAATACTCAAAAAGTAAAAAGAGTAGGGGTTAGAATTGCTGCTGCTGTTGAAAAATATATGAAAGACAATGGCTTGTCAAGCAGAATAGATGGCTACAAGTGGGAATTTAATCTGGTAAATCAAAACATAATAAATGCGTGGTGTATGCCTGGTGGAAAAGTAGTGGTTTATCAAGGTATTATGCCTGTAGTTGACTCCGATGCTGGCTTAGCCGTAGTAATGGGACACGAAATTGCTCATGCTATTGCACGACACGGTAACGAACGCATGAGTCAAGGATTGGTTGCAGCAGCAGGAGCAGCAGGTTTAGCGGTAGCATTAAAAGAAAAACCGGCAGAAACCCAAGCATTGTTTTTAGGGGCGTATGGTGTTACCACTGGAGTAGGAATTTTAGCATTTAGCAGAAACCAAGAAAGTGAGGCGGATAAATTAGGAATGGTATTTATGGCAATGGCAGGATACCAACCAGAAGAAGCCGTTCCATTTTGGGAGCGAATGAAAGCTGCAACGGGTGGTAGTAGCACTCCTGAATTTTTAAGTACTCACCCAAGCGACGATACCCGTATTGCAAGAATAAAAGAATGGTTGCCTACTGCTGAATCGTATTACGTTAAGGCAAATTAAAAAACACACATTAAAAAAAATCCTTTGGAATTTTCCAAAGGATTTTTTATAAAATTCATCTTAAAAAATTAATTTAAGAGAATTTCAACTAATGGCGATGGGACAATAACCGAATTATAATAACCAACCAAACCAATACCTTTTTTATAATAATAGGTTGATCCTCCAGTAGCAGTTGGAGAAGTAAAGAATTGCATTTTTAAACAATTGGTGTAGGTACAAGTTGAAGAAGTAAATGTAGCGTTAGTGCTAATGATTTTTCTTATAGCCGTACTGCTGATTAATGGCCATGGAAGAACTTGTCCAACTATTGGGTTAGCAGGGATATAAACTGTTTCTGAGTCAATTGGAGAATAACTAACATGGGCCATAATATCACCATTAGCAGCTTTTCTCAAATATTCTGTACCTAAAGTACCTCCTGATCCTACAGTATATGTGATTTTATAATAAGTATAAGTGTTGTAGATAACGTTAGATATTGCTGTAGTTGTAATGTAATTCATGCCATCATCCTTGTGAATCCATTTGTTATTCAATTTTAATGGGAAATAATCATTAGTTCCATTTCCATCACAAAGTACATTGGCTGCTGGAGGAGTTGGCGTTGGAACTGGAGCTGGAGCTGGAGTAGTTGCACTATCTTTTTGGCAAGAATATATTAATGTAGAACCTGTAGCAACAAATAACATTAATATTATAATTGATTTTTTCATTTTGTTTATTTTAAGTTTCTTACTTATCTGGCTTTTAAGTATCGCCCTGTTTTTTAAAGTGGGTTCTAGGCTCCACTTATAGTAAAATAAAAATTAAAAAATAGCAAGGAAACTAGTTCTTTATAGCAATTTTTTTTTAATAGATTGATTATGAAGAATCTGAAATAATTCTGTTGATAATAGAATTATTGTAAACTGAAAAAATGATATTAGAAAAGTATTTTTCTAATTTATAGGAAATGTTAACTCTCTCTCTCTCTCTCTCTCTCTACATAATTGAGCGTTAACGTTTAAATATAGTTGATATTCTAAATTCATCTTAACCAAAGATAAAAAAAAATTAAATACTTACAAGTTTATATCATTAATAGACACAAGTTTTATTGTAAACTCAGTTGTATTTCTCTTTGCTGCCGCGAGCGACCCGCTCGTGGTTTGTAAGGTAAAATGAAATATCCAAATAATTAAATTAGTCCAACCTTAAAAAGTATAATATATTGATTGTAAGTAATATAAAAATGATCTTAGTTGTTTAAAACTGCAAGATTATGCTTGCCTCTGCTGGGTTTTACTACAAAAGAATGATGAATAAATGGAAATCTGTTCTTTTTGACTTTTTTCAATAAATGGTTTTTTACTTTTTCAATCCATTTTTCAATCCAAAAAATATAACTCTAACTTTTTAAGAGTGGACTAATTATTATCGTCACTGCTTCATTTTACTTTTTTTAGTAAAATGAAGCAGTCTTTCTATTCATAACGAAGTCCTTCGTTCCTCGCAATGACAGAATATCTATTAGGATTAGCCAATACTTTCCAAAATTACCTGACAAGCCATTTTTATTTCATCTTCAGAAATAATTAAAGGTGGAGCAATTCGTAATGATTTATCGTTGAACAAAAACCAATCGGTTAATACTCCGTTTGCAATACATCGGTCAATAATGGCTTTGTTGGTTTCAAAACTATCAAGTTCAACAGCTATCAATAAACCAAAACTACGAACTTCTTTTATTTTTTGATGTTTTAACAATTCAACAAATAACTGTTCTTTTTGAGGAACCGTTAAAATCAGCTCATTTTCATAAAGTAAGGTTTGTAAATTGGCGTAAGCTGCAGCACAGCTCACTGGATGACCACCAAAAGTTGTAATGTGTCCCAAAATTGGATTGGTTTTTAAACTTCCCATTATTTCGTTTGAAGAAATAAATGCTCCAATAGGAAACCCTCCCCCCATAGCTTTTGCTAGTGTAATAATGTCGGGAACGACACCAAAATGTTCGAAAGCAAACAATTTACCTGTTCGTCCAAATCCAGTTTGTATTTCGTCAAAAATTAAAAGCGTACCAGTTTCGGTACATTTATTTCTGAGTTTTTGTAAATAGTTGTTTTTTGGAACAATTACGCCAGCTTCACCCATTATTGGTTCAACAATTACACAGGCTGTTTTGGTAGTTATTCCAGATAAATCGTTTTCGTTGTTAAATTCCAATTGAATAATGTCGGGCAGTAAGGGTTCGAAAGGTTTTTTATACTCGTCGCTACCAATAATACTCAAACATCCTTGTGTACTGCCGTGGTAGGCATTTTTAAAACTGATAATTTCTCTTCTCCCAGTATATCGTTTGGCTAATTTTAATGCTCCTTCGTTTGCTTCGCTTCCTGAATTTACAAAGTAACACGAGCTTAAAGAGGAGGGAAGTTGTTGTGTTAAAAGTTGAGCTAATTTTACTTGTGGCGATTGAACAAACTCACCGTAAACCATTAAATAAGTATATTTTTCTAATTGTTCTTTTACGGCGTTGATAACGTTTGGATGTCGATGTCCCAAATTACTTACAGAAATGCCCGAAATTAAATCCAAGTATTTTTTACCATTTACATCAATCATATACATTCCTTCGGCGTTTTCAATTTCTAAACATAACGGAAAATCGCTGGTTTGAGCAACGTGTTCGAGAAATAATGAGCGTTGTGATTGCATAGTTCTATTTTGCTTCAATATTATAAAGGCTTTCAACCGTCCAAGCTTCAGCTGGAGCACTGAATAAGGGTTTGGTATTTTTCCAAACCTGTTTAAATAAATCGGAAACTCTATACTTTTCTAGGTATTCATCCGATTTCCAATAACTATAGGTGAAAAAGATGTTCGGGTTATTTTTATCTCGAAGTAATTCTAGATGTTCAACACCTTCAAAATTTCTGATATGGTGTTTGTTAGCATTAAAGGTTTCTAAAAAGGCATCGACATTTTCGGGACTAAAAGTCATCTTAACTATTCTAATCATAAAATTCAATTCGAATTAAATCGGTTTCTTTTAATCCCATTAATTTACTAGCATTCCCTCTGTTTACTGCAATTTCAATAAAACCTGAGGAGCTAAATAATGCTAATTTTTCACCTTCAGAAACTTGATTATAAGCAATTAATATTTCTGAAATTTTATAGCTTGAATTTCTTAAAAAGATATAAAAATTTCTGCCTTTTCCATACGATTTGAACATCGATTCAGAAATATTACTAATCAAATTACCATAATGATCAATATAGGCTACCATTCCTTTAATAGAATTGTTTTCAGAAATAGCCCTAAACATTGTTTTTACTTCAATGGTTTCTTTTATTTTACCAATCATTTCTAGCGTTCCACCTCTAGCCAAATGGCAAGCTGCTTTTACAAACACATCTCTTGTTGGAAAGGTAACAGTATCCGTATCTTGATTTAGATTTAGTGCTACAATTTTTTCAGGAATTTTATCAAAAATTAAAGAAAAAATACCGTTGTCGGCACCAACAAAATAATGTCCATTTTCAAAAATAGCAATATGTGCAGTTTCAAGATTGGATTCTGTATTTACGCCAACAATATGAACGGTTCCTTTAGGAAATTCATTATAACAGTTTCTAATAATTATTGCTGCTTTTATGTAGTCGAATGCGGGTATTTCGTGAGTAATATCAACAATAGAAACATCAGGCAATTGGCTGAGTATAGCGCCTTTAATTGCTGCAGCATAATAGTCTTTTGTGCCTAAATCTGATGTTAATGTTATAACAGACATTTTTCTGTAAATTGTTAATAATTATAAGCGGAATAAGCAAGTTTATTAAATCAAAATTTTGATATTTACCTTGCTAATATTAGCTCAAAGATACCATTAAAATTATATTATTTGAACGAAAAAATTATAGAAATTTCAGGTGTTAGTCCACTTGAATTATTTGGAATTAACGAATCTAAACTAAGCGTAATAAAGACCTACTTTCCCAAACTCAAAGTTGTATATCGTGGCGATTATCTTAAAGCCATTGGAAAAGATGATGAAATTGAACTTTTTGAAAAAAAGATAGCTTTATTAATTGCCCATTTACTCAAATACAAACAGCTTACCGAAGGTAATATTGAGCGATTAATGAATGAAAAAATAGGGGAGGAGAGTACTACCCTTAAACATGATGATGACATTTTAGTTTTTGGTAATGCTGGGTTAATTGTAAAAGCGAAGACGGCTAATCAACGAAAATTTGTACAAGAAACAGAAAAAAATGATTTAGTTTTTGTAGTTGGTCCAGCAGGAACCGGAAAGTCATACACTGCTGTTGCTCTAGCCATAAGAGCATTAAAAAACAAAGAAGTTAGACGAATTATTTTAACACGTCCTGCCGTGGAAGCTGGTGAACATTTAGGTTTTCTTCCTGGAGATTTAAAAGAAAAATTAGACCCATATCTACAACCATTGTATGACGCATTAAGAGATATGATTCCTATAGAAAAACTTAAGGAGATGCTTGAAGATGGAACCATTCAAATTGCCCCTTTAGCATTTATGCGTGGACGTACCTTAGATAGTGCTTTTGTAATATTGGATGAAGCTCAAAATGCAACAAAGAGTCAGTTTAAAATGTTTTTGACCCGAATGGGAAAATCAGCAAAATTTATTGTAAATGGCGATGAAACACAAATAGATTTACCTAGAAATCAGCAATCTGGCTTAAAACAAGCCCTTTCAATATTTTCTAATGTAAATGGAATAAGTATTGTTCGATTCGATGAGAAAGATGTTATTCGTCATGATTTAGTTAGAAAGATTATTATGGCTTATAAAAGTGAAAATACAGAAGATAATTCATGAAACAATACATTTAATAGATTGCATGGTAAAATTTGTTTTTATACATTTGTTTAGTATTAAAATTAATAACCATGCAATTTAATATAAAAAAGTATGAAAGCTATACACTTATAAGCTTTAATACAGAAAAATTAGATGCTCTTTTATCGCCAGATTTGAAAGCCGAATTGGTACTGATTAATAAAAACGGAGATAAAAATATTTTAATTGATTTAACCTCTGTTAAATATTGCGATTCTTCTGGTTTAAGTGCTCTTTTAATTGGTAATAGGGTTTGTAAAGATGCTAATGGGTCGTTTATCATTTGTGGATTGCAACCAATGGTAAAAAAACTCATTAACATTTCGCAATTAGATAATATCCTAACTATTATACCAACGTTACCTGAGGCTATCGATTACTTGTTTATGGAGGAATTAGAACGCGAAATGGGATTAGAAGATTTTGATGACGAACTTTAGTGTTTTAATATTGGGAAGTGCTTCGGCATCACCAACATTATCTAGAAATCCAAGTGCGCAGCTAATAAATATTAACGAACAATATTTTCTGGTTGATTGTGGCGAAGGAACTCAAACCAGATTGCGAGAAAATAACATTAAGTTTCAACGAATTAATCATATTTTCATTAGTCATCTTCATGGTGATCATTATTTAGGATTGTTAGGTTTACTGCAAACGATGCATTTGTTGGGGAGAATTAATCCTATTCATGTTTACGGTCCAATTCAATTAAAGGAAATTATTGATATTAATTTAAAACATTCATACAGTACATTAAAATATCCTTTGGTTTTTCATGAAACACATACCAAACAATCGGAAGTAATATTAGAAACTGAAGAAGTGATAGTGAGTACAATAATACTAAAACATAGAGTGCCTTGTACAGGTTTTGTATTCAAGGAAAAAACAAAGCCTCGAAAAATAAACCCACAGGCAATTAAGTATTACAAAATACCAACTTATGGGTTAAATAAGATTAAATCAGGCGAAGATTTTTATTTTCTTGGTGGCTTAGAGGTTATTAAAAATGAAATTTTAACCTTTAACCCAGAGCCATCTTACAGCTATGCGTATTGTTCGGATACTAAATTTGATGAACAAATAATTCCAATAATAAAAGATGTTGATATCCTTTATCATGAGGCAACATTTTTAGATGTTGATATTAAAAGGGCTGAAGCTACCTATCATAGCACTGCTAAGCAAGCGGCTACTATTGCGTTGAAAGCAAATGTTAAGTTGTTGATTATCGGACACTTTTCTAATCGCTATGGCGATTTAAGTGTTTTATTAAAGGAGTCTAAATCGGTTTTCCCGAATACTGTTTTAGGTATAGAAAACAACCGATTTAAGTTGCCAAATAACGAGTAAAACCAGTGTTAATAGCTTGTTAATAACTATTGAAGCCTTGTGTTTATTGACTTTTTAAAACTCCTATATTTGATATGATAACCTTAATATTAACTTTTAAATTTAAAAAACATGAACAAAGGTGAATTAATTGATGCTATGGCTAAAGAAGCTGGATTAACTAAAGCTGATGCAGGAAGTGCTTTAAATGCATTTGTAGGTGCTGTTTCTAAATCATTAAAAAAAGGCGATGCTGTACAGTTAATCGGATTTGGTACTTTCTCAATCTCTAAAAGAGCTGCAAGAACTGGAAGAAACCCACAAACTGGTAAAGAAATCAAAATTGCTGCTAAAAAAGTTGCTAAATTTAAAGCTGGTAAAGCTTTAGCTGATGTTGTAAAATAATTTTACACCTCAACAAATAAAAGAGGGTGTCCAAAAAGGCATCCTCTTTTTTTATGCAACAAATTTTAATTT
>JAVHRO010000025.1:0-5045 GCA_036171675.1 Vicingus sp.
GCAAAATTATGCCGCATTATTGAACAAGTAAGGAAGGGGTTCGTGGAGGGGATACGTCTGTCACACCGATTACTGTGTTCAAAAAAGCAGAATGTGTCAAAGAAGCGTTGGCTATTTTTCAATTAAGTTCAATGTGAAGTTTCATTTTATTTTTTTTCATTTCGTGGGATTATTACAACAAACTGTTCTCCGTTTATATCATTTATTAATTCAGTATTGGGTTCTTCTTTTATTGCTCGTTTAACTCCTGAACCTAAACCGCTGAAGGGTAAGGTGTGAGTGCTGAAAGCTACCAATTGGTTATTCCTCGTTACAGGATTGCCATATTTAATATCCTCAACTGTTAAACTGTTTGGAAGTTTCCCAGGGCTAATTATTTCAATACGGTTATCAAAAATCAATAACCTTATCGGAGAGTTCTTGAAATAATCTCTATGCACCAATGCGTTTTGAAGAAATTCTTCCAATGCAATTCTTGAGATTTCTAATTTACCTTGAGAATTAAAACTATCTCCTGCTTGAATTGAATCAAGGTTACTTGTAAGAAAATCTAATGCTTTTTCAAAAAGTTGCGGTATAGTTCCAGTCAAATCTTTTGGCTTGCTTCGGTAATTATTTCCTGCAATATCGTTTCCGAAATAAGAAACAGCTTTAATTGTGAATGCTGGTTTTATACTCTGTGGGTCTTTACCAAAAAATAAAAGTCCTGCTAAAGTAAGTTGATTGTTTCTTAAAACTCTTTTTCTTTGAAGGGCTTGTTCCAAATTTAGCCCTCTTTCTTCAAAGGAGTTTTCAAATTCTTTTTTGAAATAGTCTGCAAATAATTTTTCATCAACATCATTAATTGAAGTATGATAAACTTCCATTTCGTCTGCTAATAAGTTGCCGCTGTTTTGAAATAATCTCATTATTTCAGCATTGTCAGTTAGCAATCTTTTATTAGAACCTTGCATTACATAAATCTCACCCTTTGCGGTTTTATATGGTTTGTTTACACCTTCCTGAACATGAACAACCAATACATTTTTTCCAGTTTTATTGTCAATGACTTTTACAACTTCAGTTGTCAAATAAACGGGTGGTTTAAGATTGTCAGCTATTTCAGAAATTACTCTGTCGTAACTCTCAACCTGTTCGGGTGAAAGTCCTGTAACTTCTCCTGTAATATTTTTTACACCAAGTAAAATGTCACCGCCTAATGAGTTTGACTTTGCAACAATTTCTTGTGCTACACTGTCCCTGTGAGGTAGTTCTTCTTTGAACTGCACTTTGCTTGTTTCGCCTGTGCTTATTATATCAAGTAATTCTATTGCGTTCATAATTGTTATTTTTTAAATGTTCCAAATGCTGTAAATATTTTTTCTTCTATTAAATGCTTCATCGCCACCTTCCATAATATCAACAATAAATCTTTGCGTTTGATGTGTGTCAATTGTTCCTGAATTGATGTCCATTTTTTTCTCATCGTAACTACAAGCAACAACCTTTTCGCTGTCGCCTAAAACTGGAATGTTGGCATTGTGAGTTGCAAAAATAAACTGCATATTGCCTTTTATTTTTTTCAATTCTTTTATCACCTCATCATAAATTGTTTGATTATCCAAATCATCTTCGGGTTGGTCAATAATCAAAACATTGTTTTCCTTTTGTGCAAGCAAAAATAAAATCAAAGCAGAAGCCCGTTGTCCTAATGAATGTTTGTCTAATGGTTTGTCGTTGTAATTGATTACAATTTTATTCTCTACCTTGTAAGTTAAGAGTTCCGATAAGTTTTCAGAGAACCTTCGTTTAAAATCTACAACTTGATTTTCGTTTAGGATGTCGCCTAACTTCGCTGAATTTTTGTATATCTCAATAAAGTCGTTGTAGGCATTATGAATTTCCTGATAAGTTGTTTCATAAATCCGTGTTCCTTTGAATGTCTGTTTTAGTTTATCAAGGTATTTATCTTTTCTGTCCTTAAATGAAACTTCAATTGTTAGTTTGTTTTCGGCTTCATTTATTCTATTTACTTCCGTCTTTAACAACCTGAATTCTTCTAACCATAAATTATTTAATTCGGTTAATTTTTCAAGCAATATTTTTCTAAGTTCTTCCCGTTTCTTTTCAGATTTTTCTAATTCTTTTAGCTTTAACTGTGCAGTATCAATTTGCCTATTTAGCTTTAAGAAATTGTCAGGGTTAATGGTATCTGTATTTATTTCCCGTTTGATTTTTGCAAACTCTTCTTTTAGTCCTTCTTTTTTCGCATTGATTTTTGCTAATACTTCTTTGAATTTCTTTCGTATCAAAGAAGAAGAGTTTTGAACCTTTTTTAATTTTTCAAACTCTGCTTTTAACTGAACAATTAGTTGGTTGATTTCATCAAAAAATTCTTTGTTTATTTCAGAACCTGAAATTTCTTGTTGAAAGAAATACTCATTATTGGATATTACACCGCTTAATTCTTCAATATAGTTTGCGACACCTCCTTCTGTTTGAGTAATTTTTGAAACATCAGCATCAAATAAAGTTTGTTGTTTTAGCTTTTCCTCAACGCCATTTTTTTTGTATAGTTCAAGTTGGTGTTTTGAGTTTTGAATGACTGTTTCAGTTTCTTTCTTTAACTCTGTTAAGTTGCGTAGCTTCTTGATTTCTCCAATTACATTTTCAATCTCTTTTTTCTTTGCTTCAATTTTTGATTGAACGGGTTTTAATCTTGTTCCAATCAAGCGTTGAATTAAATCGGTTTCAAAATCAGCATCTTTATTTGATAAATCTTTTTGTCCGAAATAAACTGGATGGTCAAAGACAGCATCAATAGAAATCCCTGATTGTAAAACTCCATTTTTATAAATATCCTCCTTTTGACCGTAGATTTTTTCTATTCTGTATTCTTCCTTGAATTTATTTACAACTGTTACAATTGATTTGCCACCGCTTTTCAGCACATGCTCAATTAGTCCGTTCTTATATTGTTGGTCAACTGTAATATCGGAAAGTGGAATGCCCAAAGTGTATCTGATAATTTCAAGTATAGAAGATTTACCACTTCCCCTAATTCCTATAAGTGTATTTAACTCTGGCGAAAAATCAATTTTTGCTGTGTCTAATAATCCGCTTTCAAACTCTATTGATTTGATAAACGAATTTTTTATCTCGGGTTTGTCCTTTGGTGAAACTCTGTATTCAGCATCTGTTAAAGCATATTTAATTGCTTCAAAATTAAAGTCGCCAATTTTTAAGTATGTAGTTTTTCCTGTTCCAATTGCTTCAATTCCTCCATGTGCATTGTCTGAACCTTCCACAAAAGCAATTTTGCGTTTTGATAGTTGGCATAGCAGCTTGTAGTTTTCTGCGTTAGCACTTTTTTGAACAGCGATTACTTTTTCAAATGCTTCACTTTCAATAAACGCATCTCTTGTTCTACCTTTCAAAACATCAAACAATCCGTTACGGTCGTCAATATGTGCAAGCAGAATACAGTATTCAAAACCCACTAAGTTTAATGCTTCCACTGTTTGGCTTAAATCAAACTTTGAGTTTGAATAGGGTGGGTTGCGATAATTTGTATCGGGATAAAATGCTTGATTTAAGAATTGTGAAATATTATCCGTGTCGCCTTGATACCATTTATCGTCAATCACAATCAAAATATGAATGCCTTCTTTTAGCGAAAACTCAACCCCTGCAAATAAACATATACCATCTTTCTTCGCTTTTTTGCGAAGTGAAATAAATTCTCCTTTATCAAACTTGTTGTGATTGGTTATTACTCCAATGCCAATTTCTTGACTTTTTAATTGCTCAATGTATAAACGAACAAAATCATTATCCGTTCCACTATAAGCAAACTCCTTATCGGCTTTGGTGTGCAAATGGAAATCGGCTTTGAGCCAAGTTGCTCCATTTTGAAAAACATTGATTGTTTCGTTATCCATGTCAATTATTTATTGATTAGCGATTTTTCGTTCATTTCTTTTTCTTTAAAAAGTCAACTTTTTTTTCTGCTGCCTTTAGTGCTTGCTTTGCCAAATCTTCATCCTGAATCTCATGAGCAAGTTTGTCGCTTAACCATGAAACAATCAAGTCGTTTTCATTTGTCTTAAAGTATTTTGCAAGCTGAAGAACTTGCTCTCTGGTTGCTTTTCTGTGTCCGTGTTCAATCTTGCTTAGAACTGCTTGGTCAATATCAAGATATGCAGCCACTGTCCGCAAAGGAAGTTCCTGTTGCTCCCGAAGTTGTTTTATTCTGTTTCCTAAACTGTCCATCTTTGAATGAATTTACTTTGACTTAATTTGTCAAAGGTAATACTTCTGCTTGTAAAACATAGTTGAATTTCTGAAAATAACTGACCCTACGGAGCTAATAAAGCGTTGGTGATTGCACTGTTTGCTTTTGACTTTGGGTTGGGTTGTGCGTTGGCAGGTAAAAAGCAAAGAGTGCTGTCTTTTTGCATTTGTCGGAATGATGAATGTTAGCAGGATGTTCGTTAGGGTGACGTACAGTCGAGTCACGCAAAGTATTTCGCCCGTGCGTTCTCACAGAACTCCCGAATAGCGGGACAGGCTGTGCGTGACAGTCTCTCCGCCAACTGGCGGACTCTTCCTGTTTTAAATCACAAATGTATCGCTACATTATGGATGCACCAATTGCCCGTGTGGAAATAAGCGGGGTTTATTTTCATCCTTTTTTTTAGCCACTTTAATGCTGTTTTATCGTATAAGCCTTTCTCCAATTACAAACAATAACCGAAAGTAATAATACCCTTTAGCCTGCAACTACTGCAGCGTACGGGGGTAGATTACACGCTTTGCCCAATATGTAAAGAAGGTAAAATGGAAATAATAGATAGTTACCTCAGGCATAATGGGCGCCTGGTAAACATAAAAGACTTAACCCGGCGTTCAACAAAAAATAAAGCATCGCCACCAAAATAGAAAATTACGAAACCGCATGCCAATGACAAAACAAAAAATAACGGGAACAAAAAAGCAGCAACAGTCAAAAGGCTTGGGTAGGGGAAGCTATATGAATGCACCAAACATCACCAATACTTTGCAGT
>JAVHRO010000026.1:0-55767 GCA_036171675.1 Vicingus sp.
TGAGATAAAAAAAAGAGGCTGTCTATTTCTTTTTAGACACCCTCTTTTTGTTAATAGGTTACAATCTCTATAATTTTGGATTAATTTTGGATTAATTTTTATAGAATTATATTTTTAACTTATATTTGTTTTCAATACAAAATCTTATCATAGAAAACATTCCAAATTTCCTAGCACAATGACCAATAAAAAAATATCTATTTTATTTCTGTTAATTGTTTTAATTTGTTTTTCAACAAACGCACAGAAAAAATCTCCACAATTATCTCAAACAAAATATGCTTACACGTTTAGTGGTGAAGCATCTACTTCAACCCTTGAAAATTTAACTTTAGAAATCTCAAATTTAAAAGGAGTAACTTCTTGCAAACCTGTTTATAAAGATGAAAGAAGTAGTGGACAGCTAATAATTTTTGTTGAAGAATATAGCAGAACTTCAGAAGGAGAAATCCTTTTTGAACCATCTGATTTAAAAAAAATAATCCTCAAAAATGGACTTGTTCCAGGTGAATTAAGCACGGAGCAACTGGACAGATAGTCTATTTTTGTAATCAAATTTATCTTAATTATGCAACTTCGTTACATTTTTACTATTTTACTTTATGTTGTTTTTACAACAAATCTGTTATTAGCCCAAGCAGATAATTGTTCGTCTGCTACATTGTTAACGGTAACAGCCACATGCTCAAGTCCTACTAATGGCACTACAATAGGTGCTACTCAAAATATTCCAGGCTGTGTTGGTAATGCCGATGATGACGTTTGGTATCAATTTGTTGCCACAGGAACAAGTCAACAAATTACCGTTACTCCAAGTGCTAGTATGGATCCTGTAGTACAATTGTTTTCTGGTGCTTGTGCAACCCTTTCCACAATTTCATGTATGGATGCCTCTGCTACTGGACAAAATGAGGTTATTAATACAACTGGACTTACTGTTGGCGTAACTTATAAAATTAGAGTTTATAACTATGGAGTTGGCTCAGGTTCTGGAACTTTTACAATTTGTGTTACCAATCCTCCTCCTGCACCAAGTAATGACGCTTGTGGTGGAGCAATTAACTTGTTAGTAAATTTAGTTTGTTCGAATACTGCTGGAACAACGGTTGGTGCTACACAATCATTTACTGGTTGTGCAGGAACCGCTGATGATGATGTTTGGTACAGTTTTACAGCCGTTAATTCTACAGCAACAATAACAGTTGCTCCCTCTATTTCTATGGATGCCGTTGTTCAGCTATATTCAGGAACTTGTGGAACGTTAAACTCTTTACAATGTTCCGATGTTGGGTTTACTAATGGTAATGAAGTAATAAATGCAGTGGGATTAACGGTAGGATCAACTTATTTTATTCGCGTTTATGATTATTACAGTGGAGGAGGAGGAACGTTTAATATTTGTATTACAGGGCCATCTGCATCACCGATACCAACCAACGATGAACCATGTAGTGCCATAGCATTGCCGGAACCCAATTCAAGTTGTAATTTTTTAGAATTTTCTACTGTGGGGTCAACTGCTTCAGTTGGAGCTCCAACTCCTGCTTCATGTGCAGGGGGCTCATCTCCTTTTCAAGGAGGTTTTTCTGCTTCATCGCATGATGTTTGGTTTAGTGTTGTTATTCCACCTAACGGTCAAATAACTATTACCACAGAACCAGGTTATGGAATTAACGATGGGGTAATGGTGCTTTATAGCGGAACTTGTGGTTCATTAACTCAAGTTTCTTGTTCAGACGATCATAATTATCCAGGAACAACTAACGATTTTAAACCATACATCAATGCCACAGGTTTAACTGCTGGCGCTACTTATTTTATCCGTTATTGGGGTTATGGTACAAGTTTAGGTAACTTTGGTTTATGTGTCTCGTCTGCATCAAATGATAATTGTTCTAGTTCATTATACATTTGTGATTTAAATGGTTACAGTGCTTCAACTAGTGCTGCTTATTCTCCAGACAGACCTTGTAATATGTTTGGGAATAATGAAAGTATTATTACTGGGGTAGATCAACCTGATGGGGTTAATACTGGTGGAATTTTTGGTCAATCTGGACCTTGGGGTACAGGTGCTTCAGCTTTCGATGTAAATATTAATAATAATTCTTGGATTAAATTCACTGCATCTAATACCATTGCTGTTTTAAATGTAGCGATAGGAAATTGTTGGGTAGGTAATTATCCTTCTGGAGGAATACAAATGCAAATATTTTCATCCAATGGTTGTTGTGATTTTGTTCCAGTTTCTAATTTTGAAGAAAACTCAACTGGTTTTACAATAACAGCCAACAATTTAACCATTGGAAATGATTATTATTTAATGGTTGATGGTTTTGCAGGAGATATTTGTAGCTATACGATTACAGCAAATGCTGGAGTCCAATTCCCTGATATTACTACAACTAAACCATCACTTTGCTATGGCGATAGTACATTACTGGTTGGACCTATTGGTGCATCGTCCTACGAATGGCTTCCAGGTGGAGAAACTACACCGAATATTACTGTATCTCCTTCTACCACATCTACATACACCTTGATTGTGAGTGGTGTTTGTGGTGCAAAACAAACATTAACTCAAACGATTACCGTTAATCCACTACCAACGGTTCAAATTAATTCATCTAACCCTGTTAATGTTTGTAATGGAGATAATGTTAATTTATTAGCCACAGGTGCAAATAGTTATGTATGGAGTACTGGAGGGTTAACTTCAACAATATCTGTGCAGCCAACTATAAATTCTGCTTTTTATGTTATTGGTTCTGATGTGAATGGTTGTATAGATAGCGCAAGTACTCTAGTGCAAGTATTACCAAAACCATTAGCTAATGTTGTAGCATTGAATGGTAATTCTGTTTGTATAGGTAATTCAACTACTTTGTCTGCATCTGGAGGTGGAACATACCTTTGGAACGATTTGTCAACTTTAGATTCATTGGTCGTTTCACCTATATCAACTACCAATTATTCGGTTGTGGTTGATGTTGCCGGTTGTAAGGATACCGCATTTATTCCTATAACAGTAAATTCGTTACCAGTTATTGGTTTTAATGGAGATTCTATTATCTGTGTAGGTGAAACCACAACAATTCATGCTATTGGAGGTTTAAGTTTCAATTGGAATATTGGAATCAGTAATGATTCTATTGTAGTTAATCCTTTGGTGGATTCAGTTTATACCGTAACTGCTGTTGATGTTAATAATTGTAGTACATCAGCTACTATACAAGTACAGGTAAATTCGTTACCAAATCCAACAATATTAGGCTCGTCGTTAATTTGTAATGGAAGTTCTACTACATTAACTGCATCAGGAGGAACAAGTTATGTTTGGGATAACGGATTAAGCACACCATCAATAAATGTTTCGCCAATTGCTGATTCGACTTATATTGTAAATGTTACGGATGTTAATGGTTGTTCAGATACTGCAAGTGTATTTGTTCATGTGGTAAGTAATCCAACAGGAATAATTACTTCGAGCAATGCAACCAACTTTGTATGTAACGGTAGTTCTGTCACTCTTTCTGTAACGGGAGGAGGAACATATATTTGGAACGATTCATCAACGTTAGATTCGTTGGTAGTTTCACCAACAATAAATACAACGTATAATGTAATTGTAGAAGTAGGAGGATGTTCAGATACCGCCTATTTTCCGATTACGGTAAATAGCTTGCCAACAGCAATAATTTCAGGAGATAATACAATATGTAATGGAGAAACTACAACATTAACTGCCTTAGGAGGAATTTCTTATGTTTGGGATACGGGAAGTTTAGTGGATTCTATTGTCGTAAATCCAACCACAACAACAGCATACAATGTATTAGTTACCGATGCTAATGGTTGTAAAAATGCTGCAATTTCAACTGTTACCGTAAATTCGTTACCAAATCCAACAATATTAGGCTCGTCGTTAATTTGTAATGGAAGTTCTACTACATTAACTGCATCAGGAGGAACAAGTTATGTTTGGGATAACGGATTAAGCACACCATCAATAAATGTTTCGCCAATTGCTGATTCGACTTATATTGTAAATGTTACGGATGTTAATGGTTGTTCAGATACTGCAAGTGTATTTGTTCATGTGGTAAGTAATCCAACAGGAATAATTACTTCGAGCAATGCAACCAACTTTGTATGTAACGGTAGTTCTGTCACTCTTTCTGTAACGGGAGGAGGAACATATATTTGGAACGATTCATCAACGTTAGATTCGTTGGTAGTTTCACCAACAATAAATACAACGTATAATGTAATTGTAGAAGTAGGAGGATGTTCAGATACCGCCTATTTTCCGATTACGGTAAATAGCTTGCCAACAGCAATAATTTCAGGAGATAATACAATATGTAATGGAGAAACTACAACATTAACTGCCTTAGGAGGAATTTCTTATGTTTGGGATACGGGAAGTTTAGTGGATTCTATTGTCGTAAATCCAACCACAACAACAGCATACAATGTATTAGTTACCGATGCTAATGGTTGTAAAAATGCTGCAATTTCAACTGTTACCGTAAATTCGTTACCGATTATCAGTATTTCTGGAAATACCACCATTTGTAATGGAGAAAACACTATGCTTACTGCAAGTGGTGCATTATCATACTCATGGAATACATTAGAAACTACATCTTCTATAAATATTAGTCCTACTACAGGCACATCAGTTTTTGAAGTAATTGGGACTGGAATAAATGGATGTAAGGATTCCTCGCAAATAACCATTAATGTTAATCCAAATCCTATTGCTACTATTGATGGAAGTGCTAATGTTTGTGAAGGCGACTTGTTAACATTGACTGCTGCAGGCGGTTCGAATTACATTTGGAGTACAGGAGATTCTATAGCTGTATTAAATGTTTATCCATCTGATACAACTGATTATTCGGTTATTGTAACATTAAATGGTTGTTCCGACACTGCATCAATTTCTGTAAATCTAATTCCTTTACCAATAATAAATGCATTTTCCGATACAACTGTATTTTTAGGGCAAATAGCAACGTTAACGGCATTATCAAGTACGTTGTTTACTTGGTCACCAAATGAAAATATTTCATGTTTACATTGCACTCCTGCTATTGTTAATCCAATTGAGACAACCACTTATTGTGCATCAACCGCTGCAAATGGATGTAACAACACTTCCTGTGTAACTGTAACAATTGATAAAACTTGTGGAGATCTATTTGTCCCTAATGCATTTTCACCGAATGAAGATGGAAATAACGATTGTTTAAAAGTGTATAACAATTGTTTGGAAGAAGTATTATTTAGAGTTTATTCACGTTGGGGTGAACTAATTTTTGAATCGAATCAAATTGATGGATGTTGGGACGGTAGTTTTAATGGAACAGAATTAAATACTGGCGTTTATGTTTACACGGTAAAAGCCAAATTAGTTGATGGAAAACAAGTTGAAATTAAAGGTGATGTAACTTTATTTAGATAATTGAAATAGAATGAAATACAATTTTAAAACATTAAATTTTTTATTACTAATTGTGTTTTTTACAATGGGTAAAGCCTATTCGCAAGATATACATTTTACTCAGGCAAACATGACTCCTTTGTTGGTTAATCCAGCTAATGCAGGTTCAGAATATACCATTAGAGGTATTCTAAATTATCGCAGTCAGTGGGGAAGTGTGAGTACTCCATTCACAACTATGATGGCATCGTATGATATGAATTTCAAAAAACCTAAAGGTAACAAAACGGGCTATTTTGCTGGCGGAATATATTTGTTTTCTGATAAAGCAGGTGAGTCGCAAATGAAAACAAGCCAAGTAAACTTAAGTGTAGCCTATCATATAAATTTAAATGCAAGCAATACATTAGGTTTAGGATTACAAGGTGGATATTTTCAACGATCGGCAAATATTGCTAATTTAACATGGGGAAGTCAGTTTGATGGGTATCAATATAATTCAACTTATGACAATGGAGAAAGCCCTGATTTTAATGGTATTTCGTTTGGTTCTACCGATTATACATCAGGTTTAGTTTGGACCTATCGAAACGACCAAGATTACTTATCAGGTAGGAAAATATTAATCAACAGTGGGCTTTCTTTACATCATTTAAATAAGCCTAAAATTGAAACCCAAGCGTTAGTTCAAGATAATTTACATTACAGATGGATTGTACATACCAATGCAATTATTGGATTAAATGATAAATACACGTTATTACCTTATATTTTGTATTCTAGACAAGGTACCGTAGATGAAATAATGTTTGGCTCTGAGGCTTTGTATATGTTTAAACAAGCATCAAAATATACTAATAATTTAAAAGGCATGGCAGTTGGTTTAGGTTCATTTTATAGATGGAACGATGCCTTGATATTTTCAGTTATTACCCAATACGACAGTTATACTTTTTCGTTTAGCTATGATATTAATACATCTTCATTAAATAATGCTTCTAACAAAAGAGGAGCTTATGAACTTGCTTTACGATATGTTTACCCAAATCCTTTCGGAGGAATAAAAAGTAAATCGAGGTTTGATTAATTTTATTAATAAGTAATCAAAATCTTTTTTTTTAGTTGAATATAGTTTAAATTTGTGCTTTGATGAAAAAGAGCAACAGAGTTATACTAGACGCCATAAATTTTGATCTTACCATTAAAAGGCTTGCTCATCAACTTATCGAAAACCACAATGATTTTTCTAATACTGTAATTCTTGGTTTACAGCCTCGAGGTACTTATTTGGCTGATAGAATTAAATCAGAATTATTAACCATCAATAACAAATATAATATTGTATCTGGTGCGTTAGATATAACTTTTTATAGAGACGATTTTAGACGTAGAGATACGCCTTTGATACCTAGTATTACTCAATTAGATTTCATCATAGAAGACAAAAATGTTATTTTGATTGATGATGTGTTATACACTGGTAGAAGTATAAGGGCTGGATTAGATGCCATGTTGGCGTTTGGTCGACCAAAAAAAGTAGAACTTTTGGTATTGATTAATCGTCGTTACGAACGACAATTGCCCATACAAGCAAAATATATTGGAAAAAATGTGCATTCTGTTTCAACCGAACGAGTTAAAGTTTCGTGGAAACAAACTGATGGTGAAGATAAAGTAATTCTATATACCCCTGCAGATGAGTAATTTAAGTGTTAATCACCTCCTTGGCATTAAATATCTTAACAAACAAGATATTGAGTTGATTTTAGAAACCTCCAATCATTTTAAAAATGTGATTAATCGCCCCATAAAAAAAGTTCCATCGTTAAGAGATATTACTATTGCCAATTTATTTTTTGAGAACTCTACCAGGACAAAACTATCCTTCGAATTGGCTGAAAAAAGGCTTTCTGCTGATACCCTAAATTTTGCATCTTCGAGCTCATCTGTAACCAAAGGAGAAACCTTAATAGATACCGTAAATAATATCTTGTCTATGAAAGTTGACATGGTAGTAATGCGACATCCCAATCCCGGCGCTGCTTATTTTCTTTCTCAACATGTAAAGGCAAAAATTGTAAACGCAGGAGATGGCGCTCACGAACATCCTACTCAAGCGTTGTTAGATGCTTTTTCAATTAAAGAAAAATATGGAGAATTGGCTGGCCGAAAAGTTATAATTGTTGGTGATGTATTGCATTCAAGGGTAGCGTTGTCTAACATTTTTTTACTTCAAAAAATGGGTGCCGAAGTTAAAGTTTGTGGACCATTAACATTAATTCCAAAATATATATCATTGTTGGGAGTTGAAGTTTTAACAGATTTAAAAAAAGCTTTAAATTGGTGTGATGTGGCTATTATGTTAAGGATTCAACTAGAACGACAAGATACCAAATTTTTCCCCTCTTTAAGAGAATATTCAATGCTTTATGGATTGGATAAACAGTTGCTAGATTCATTAAAAAATGAAATAATAATTATGCATCCTGGACCAATAAATAGAGGTGTTGAAATAACCAGTGATGTTGCCGATTGCAAACAGTCCATCATATTAAATCAAGTAGAAAATGGTGTAGCAGTTCGAATGGCAGTTCTTTATTTATTAGCAGGAAGAATTGACTAAAAAATTCAACATTAAATTTAACAATTGAATATAATAACATGAAAAAAGCAATAATTAAAACAGAAAAAGGTGATATGACTGTTGAGTTTTATCATCAAGATGCCCCAAAAACAGTTCAAAATTTTATTACATTATCAGAAAAAGGATTTTACAATGGATTAACATTTCATAGAGTAATCCCAAATTTTGTAATTCAAGGAGGTTGTCCTGATGGAACTGGGGCAGGAGGTCCTGGATATAAAATTGATTGTGAATTAACTGGAGAGAATCAATATCACGACAGAGGGGTTTTATCAATGGCTCATGCAGGAAGGAATACAGGCGGTTCTCAATTTTTTATCTGTCATAGTAGAACAAATACTGCTCACTTAGACCGAAATCATACTTGTTTTGGAAAGGTGATTGATGGAGTTGATATCGTTGATGATATTCGACAAGGAGACAAAATACTTAAAATAGAAATTGTAGAATAAGAAATGAATCTTAAAAAAGGAGTTCATTATATTTTTGATGAACTCCTTTTTGTTTTACATAATTGCTTTAAGTTTTCCTTCTAGCACATCTTTTGATACTGCACCTACTTGTTTGTCAACAACTTCACCATTTTTTAAGAATAAAATGGTAGGAATATTTCTAATACCATATTTTTGAGCAACCTCTGGATTATTATCTACATCTAACTTGCCAATTAATGCTTTTCCTTCATATTCGTGAGCTAGTTCTTCAACAAGAGGACCAACCATTCTACATGGTCCACACCAAACAGCCCAAAAATCAACAATTACTGGTTTGTCTGAATTTAATACTTTTTCTGCAAAGTTTGCGTCGGTTAATTCTAATGCCATCTTTTTTATTTTTTGTTAGTTAATAAATAGGTTTTATTTAATTTTAATTACAATTAAGTGGTTTTCAACAATTAATCCATAAGGTATAAAAATGACAAATTGACATTTATACATTTATAGTGAATTGTATTTCTGAAATCTGCTCTAAATTAGCAAAAAACTCGTTAGAAAGAGTTACTTTTTTTGATCTAGAAAACAAACCTACTGTTCCTTCTTCAATATCAATTAGATAGATGTCAAAAGCACTATTACCAGGATGTTCTATTATTATTTCATTCAACTGATTTATCAATTGTTCCGTTACATCTGTTGAGTTAACAATAATCGTTATTCCTTTTGCAAGTTTTTCTCTAACTTCAGAAAGCAATTGAATAGAATTTACACTAAATTCTAATTTTTTTTCAGCAGGAGAATTATCTTTTTGGTTGCTCCATTTATTTTCACGAGCTTTAACTTGTCCTTTTATAAACAAAAACTGATCTTTTGTAAAGTAGGGTTTGTTTCTAACATAATCTTCACCAAATAAAAACAACTCATAGGAATCAGAATAATCTTCAATTTTTATAATTCCAAATGGCTTGTTATTTTTGGTCGTTTTTTCTTGAAATTCTGTGCATATTCCTGCTATTGCAAATTGTTTACCTTCAACAGCATTTAAATCTTTTAATTGTGATAAATCGCCTTTAGTAAAAAATTTCATTTCAATCTTAAAATCATCAAGCGGGTGACCTGAAATAAATATGCCCACTACTTCTTTTTCTTTCCTTAATTTATACAATGTTCCCCATTCATCGCAGTTTGGTATTGGAGGTTCTTCCATTTTCTTTTCACTGTCGTCTTCTAACATATCAAACATCGATACTTGAGCCGAATTTTTATTGTCTTGAAACTTGCTCCCATACTTAATTATTTTTTCTAAAAAAATAGAATTATCATCTTGTAAGGCAAAATATTGTGCTCGGTGAGTTCCTTCGAAAGAATCGAAAGCTCCTCCAAGAGCTATACTTTCTAATGTTTTTTTGTTTGCAGCTCTTAAGTCAATTCGTTTAACAAAATCAAAAATTGACGTGAAATTTCCATTAATTTTACGTTCTTCTACAATTGATTGTACTGCTTTTTCACCAACACCTTTCATTGCTCCTAGTCCAAACCTAATTTGTCCATTGTTGTTAACTGTAAATTTATGGACAGATTCGTTTACGTCAGGACCTAAGACCAATATTCCCATGCGTTTACATTCGTCCATAAAAAAAGTGACTTGTTTAATATCGCTCATGTTATTACTCAATACTGCAGCCATATATTCGGCAGGGTAGTGGGCTTTTAAAAAAGCAGTTTGATATCCAATCCAGGCATAGCATGTAGAGTGTGATTTGTTAAATGCGTATTCGGCAAAAGATTCCCAATCTTTCCAAATTTTTTCCAACTTTTCAACTGGATGACCATTTTTGGCAGCTTGATCAATAAATTTAGGTTTCATTTTGTCAAGTACAGCTTTTTGTTTTTTTCCCATCGCTTTTCTCAAAACATCAGCTTCACCTTTCGTAAAATCAGCAATTTTTTGAGATAGTAACATTACCTGCTCTTGATAGACTGTAACACCATAAGTTTCTTTTAGATATTCCTCCATTACAGAAAGGTCATATTCAACTACTTCCTCACCATGTTTTCTTTTAATAAATGATGGAATATATTCCATTGGACCTGGTCGGTACAGGGCATTCATAGCAATTAAATCAGCAAAAACAGTTGGTTTAAGGTGTTTTAAGTTTTTTTGCATTCCGGCTGATTCATATTGAAAAATACCAATGGTATCCCCTCGTTGAAAAAGTTCATAGGTCTGTTCATCTTCAATATCAATTTTTTCTGGGTCGAGTAGTAAATTATGCCTATCTTTAATTATTTCGACGGTATCTTTGATTAATGTAAGCGTTTTGAGTCCAAGAAAGTCCATTTTTAATAACCCTGCATTTTCAGCCACAGAGTTGTCAAATTGCGTACAAAACATTTCAGAATCTTTAACTAATGCAATAGGAACATAGTTGGTGATATCGTCAGGAGTTATAATTACACCACAAGCATGTGTTCCAGTGTTTCTTACTGAACCTTCTACTTTAGAGGCTTGATTTACTGTTTTTGATTCAAGGGAATTTCCTCCAGCAATAGCACGCAATTGGTTAGCACTTTCTAAGTCTTCCCTTTTATTTAATTTGCTTTCTAATTCTGTATTATTTAGATGGATGGTATTATTTAAAGATATATCTGAAATAAGCCCAGCAAGCCTACCAGCTTTATCTAGTGGTAGTTCGAATACCCTAGCAGTATCTCGAATTGACGATTTTGCTGCCATGGTACCATATGTAATTATTTGAGCAACCTGATTACTACCATATTTTTTAATCACATAATCAATAACAGATTGACGACCATCATCGTCAAAATCGATATCGATATCGGGCATTGAAACACGATCAGGATTTAGAAAACGCTCAAAAAGCAAATTATATTTTAATGGATCAATATTCGTTATTTTGGTACAATATGCCACAACCGAACCAGCAGCAGAACCCCTACCTGGTCCAACTGAAACGCCCATTTTTCGAGCCTCACGAATAAAATCTTCTACAATTAAAAAGTAACCAGGGTAACCTGTTTTTCGAATTACATCTAATTCAAAATCAATACGTTCTCTTATTTCGTTTGTTATTTTAACGTAGCGTTCTTCAGCTCCTTTATAAGTTAAATACCTTAGGTAATTATTTTCTCCATTTTTAAGAGATGGATTTAGCTCGTCGAGTGGGTCGATGAAATCTTCAGGAATGTTAAATTTTGGTAAAAGAACCTCACGTTCAAGTGGATAAACTTCAATTTTATGAGTTATTTCATTTGTGTTAATAATAGCTTCTGGTAAATCTCCAAACAACAGTTTCATTTCATCTGAAGATTTAAAATAGAATTCATTATTTGGAAATCCAAACCTAAATTCGCGACCTTTTGAACCAATATATTTTTTTGGCTGGCTTACGTATTTTCCATCCCTTATACACAAAAGCACATCTTGTGATTCTGCATCGTCTTTATTTAAATAATAGGTGTTATTGGTTGCTATAAGCTTAACTTGATGTTTGGTTGCTAACTCAATCAATACGTTGTTTATTTCATCCTCTTCGGCAATTCCATGACGATTTATTTCGATGTAAAAATCATCTTTAAAGTTATCTTTCCACCATTTTAAAGCATCTTCTGCTTGATTTGTACCTTCAAATAATATTTTATTTGGAATTTCTCCCCAAATACCTCCCGATAATGCAATTAAGTCCGTTTTGAATTCTAATAATAAAGCTCTATCTATTCGAGGAACGTAATAAAATCCTTCGGTATTTGCGTAAGATGCTAACTTAATTAGGTTTTGATAACCATTTTTGTTTTTGGCGATTAGTACGGTTTGAAAACCATCCTCTTTTCCATCTTTTTTGGTTCTATTGGAACACAAATTAAATTCACACCCAACAATGGGTTTAATTCCTTCTTTTATGGCATCTCTAACAAAATGAAAAGTTGCCATCATATTTCCATGATCGGTTAATGCAACGGCATCCATTCCTTGCTCTTTGGCTTTTATTATCAATTCACGCACTTTGGTGGTTGATTGTAATATTGAAAATTCGGAATGGTTATGTAAATGTGTAAAAGAAGTGTTAATTAAAGAATCAACAATATTAGTATCGGTATTTAGTGTAGAGCTAGTTTTAATTTGTTTTACATCGTTAAAGTTAGCTTCAGCAAGGGTAGGAGCTTCATAAACTACTTTATCTACATTATTTATTTCGGATACACTAATTACTCGATTTGTGATTAATCCAAAAAAACATCGTCCTGTTGCATCTACATCATAGGCAGCATCATGGGCATCGTCAAAAGGTTTATTAAATAGCTTAATATGTAAATCAGTTAATGAAGGATATTTAAATCCACCACCTTTACCTCCAGGCAAAGCACAATAATTTATGCTTGAGCGCATGGTATCTATAACTTTGGTATTGTTTAGATTATTTTCTACTGATAATCTATAATACTCCGCACCTAATATATTGATATCAAACGAAACATTATGACCAACTATGTAAGTGGTTTTTTGTAAATCAGCTAAAAATTCATTTAAAACAATGTTAAGTTCAATTCCATCGTTTAAGGCACGTTCGGTGGTAATACCATGAATTGTTGAAACACCTATAGGAATGTCAAACCCGTCGGGTTTAACAATGTGATTTTTTGCAGTAATTAATTTTCCGTCAACATCATGTAATTGCCATGCCAATTGAACCATTCTAGGCCAATTATCTGAATCGGATACAGGAGCGTTATAGTTTTTTGGTAAACCAGTAGTTTCGGTATCAAAAATTAAAAACATGGAAATGCATTAAAAATGAACTATAAAGTTACCCAACTAGTTTTATAAATTTGTGTTGTTGAATATTACTTTTTAACAAAATAAGCTACTTGTTAGTAAACTTTAAATGAGCTTCTTTCCACAAAGGATCTGCTAGGTTAGGAGGGGCAATAATGGTTATTGCTGCTTTTGTAACAGGGTGAATAAATTCAATTTTTCGAGCATGTAAACTTATAGATGCATCAGGATTAGATCGGTTATAACCATATTTTAAATCGCCTTTTATTGGACAGTTTATTGCAGAAAGCTGAACTCTAATTTGATGATGTCTTCCAGTTAAAGGTTTGATTTCTAATAAATAATAATTATTGAATTGATGTATTACTTTATATGTTAATTCTGATTTTTTTGAATCAACAACTTCTTTAGGATAGGCGGTAGATTTATTGTTTTTCTCATTCTTTTTTAAGAAATGAATCAGATGTGCTTCTTCTTTATCGGGTTTATTTTTTATAATCGCCCAATAGGTTTTTTGAATGTCTTTATCCTGAAACATTTTATTTAAACGTTCCAATGCTTTGCTTGTTTTTGCAAAAAGAACAATGCCACTTACAGGCCGATCTATTCGATGAGTAGTGCCTAAATAAACATCACCAGGTTTGTTGTACTTTTCTTTTAAAAAAGCTTTCACGATTTCACTAAGTGGAACATCTCCAGTTTTATCACCTTGAACAATATCGGATGATTTTTTATTAATTGCAATGATATGATTGTCTTCGTATAAAACTTCAATTGAATCTATTGCAATACTCATTGGATCTTGGAATGATTTGGTAGTCCTGCAAAGTTAATTCTAATATTTTGGTTTATTTCAGATTTAAAGAACTTCCTATCTTTCACTTCAAAATTATCACTAAAAGTATGATTTTCAGCTATTTCAGCTATAAAATTATATTTACCAGGAGGTAAAATCATAATATAATCACCTTTAGTATTACTTTCAAAAATTCCTTGTAAATCGCCAGTTATAGTATTAAAAACTTCTATTTTTATAGGTTTGGTATAAACCACCGAATCCTGTGTTAGGATATATCCTTTAATGGTACTTAAGGGAGGTTCTTCATCTTCAAAAGTAACTTTATAAATATCGTAGTCGCCGTAAGAATCTTTTCTATTGGCGGCAACATAAGCGTATTTTTTGTTTTGTGCAAAGCATATTGAATAGTCATTTAAAGGTGTATTTAATGGATAACCAAGATTTTCTGGGGAACTCCATGTGTTGTTATTTTCATTGTATGTGCTTTTAAAAATATCGTATCCTCCAATGCTATTATGACCTTCGGAAGCAAAATACAGGGTTTTTCCACTATCGGTAAGGTATGGGTAGTTTTCGTTATATATGGTGTTGATGGTTGGTCCTAAATTTTCTGGGTCAGCCCATAATCCGTTAGGTAACTTTCTAGATAAATATAAATCAAATCCTCCATTGCTAACATCGGAATTGCTACTATAAATCACAAAATCTTTATTGTTCGTAATGGTAGCAGATATTTGTTCACTACTTTTTGCATTGATGTATTTCCCTTTGACTGATTCAGATCGTTTAAAAGAAGATTTGTTTTTTTCAGCAATTTGTAAATTGTTTTTAACCTCTGGGTTATTAACATAAAAAAATACAATTTCACCATTTTCTGACATCCCAGCAGTTTGTTCGTTACCATATGAATCTGGATATCCAATTGCCGTGGCTCTGCCCCAGGAAGTGGATTTAAATTTTGACGCATATATATCGGCAGTATAATAGCCTTCTAAATCATAAATTTTACCAGTAGTACCTTCGCGTCGGGTTGTAAATAACAAATAGGTTTCTTGATCAGTAATATAGGGTAAGTAATCTTTTCCTTTTGAATTAACTGATGGCCCTAGATTTTCAAAAGTTAAGTTCAACGGTGCTTTTACTAATTGAATGGCGTTTTGGCACATTTCAATATTTCGATGAGATTGTTTTTCAAGAACTGCGTTGGAAGGATTCGTTTTTAAAAATTTATTAAAATATTCTATTGCTTTATCAAAACGCAAAGTGGCATGATATCCTTTCCCCAAATAAAACCAAACATCGGAAGGACAATTATCGGTTTTACTTATTTTTTCTAACGTTTTTATACCATCTTCAAAATTGTACGTATTTATAAGGCATACGCCAAAATAGTAGCCATTTTTTGTGTTAGTAAAATCTTTCTTATATAACTCACGATACAGCTCTAAAGCTTTTACATAATTACCAGCATTATACAATCTACTAGCATTTTCAGGTAATTCGTAATGTAATGTTTGACCTGAACTGGAATTATATAAAAACCCAATTAGTAGAATAAAAAGAATGGATTGTTTTGAAATCATACACTAAAAGTAACAAAAAAGTTAAATTTAGCTTGAAATTTTAAAAAACAATAAAAAAATTGCTATTTTGTTTAGTACTGTTCTTCTTTATTAGGGAAATCTTGTTTTTTTACATCCGAAATATAATGTTCAACAGCACCTTTAATTTCGTCATACAAATTGGCATATCTTCTTAAAAAACGTGGACTAAACTCATGAGTTATTCCTAACATATCGTGAGCAACCAACACCTGACCATCAACGCCATTTCCAGCTCCAATTCCTATTACCGGAATAGTAACTTCTTTTGCAACTAAAGTAGCCAATTTTGCAGGAATTTTTTCGAGTACCAATGCAAAACAACCAGCTTTTTCTAAAAGTTTTGCGTCTTCAATTAATTTATTTGCTTCTTCCTCTTCTTTCGCTCTAACTACGTATGTTCCAAATTTGTAAATGGATTGAGGGGTTAACCCTAAATGACCCATAACTGGGATTCCGGCAGATAAAATTCGTTTAATTGACTCTAAAATTTCCTCACCACCTTCCAATTTTACAGCATGGGCACCAGATTCTTTCATTATTCTGATAGAAGATGAGAGGGCTTCTTTTGAATTCCCTTGATAGGTGCCAAAGGGTAAATCCACTACTACTAAACTTCGCTGAACAGCACGAATTACGGCAGAAGCATGATAAATCATTTGGTCTAATGTTATAGGTAATGTGGTTTCATGTCCAGCCATTACATTTGATGCAGAATCACCTACCAAAATAATATCAATACCAGCATTGTCAATTATTTTAGCCATGGAATAATCATAACTAGTTAACATGGCAATTTTCTCACCATTATATTTCATTTCTTGTAATACGTGTGTTGTAACTCTTTTAATTTCTTTATGAATGGACATGACTGCTTTTATTAGTTATAAATTACCGTTTATTAAATATTATTACCTTTTATAAAATATAATATGAAGCAAAACTACAAAATATGTTTGTTTAAATTTTAAATGATAAATTTGTTACTTATTAATTATTTTAATCGAAATGAATAGAATCTATCTTTTATTAAGTTTAATAGTTGTTTTAGGTATAACAGCTTGTGAAACAGAAATTCAACCTATTGCTGATTACAAAGACATTACGGTAGTTTATGGGCTGTTGAATCCTAATGAAACGGATCATTATATTAAAATAACCAAAGCATTTAGTGGTGAAGGTAACGCAAATGATTTGGCTGCTAATGCCGCTAATTTTAATTACGCCGCCAGTGATTTGTCAGTTAAAATTGATGAATATGATGCCAGTAATGTGTTTAAGCGATCATTTACGTTAAACAGAACTGTTAATGAAATTCCTAAAGATAATGGGGTGTTTTCTACTTCCGATAATGTGTTGTATAAGTTTTCAGAACCAAATCTAAAAAAGGATTATTTCTATAAATTAAACATTTATAATTCAGCATTGGATAAGGAAATAACTTCAAAAACAACTATTGTTAATGACCCTACAATGGCTAGTCAAGGAGAATTAAATTCCATTAAGCTAGCTAATATAAATGGTGATAATTTAACTCATGCATTCTCTGTTCAGCCACATTTAAATTCAGGAAGGGTTAAGGTATATTTTATTTTTAATTATACAGAACATTATACAGATACAAACATTACTCCTTTAGATAAACAAGTTAGAATATCATTAGGTGAACAAAAAACTACTTCAACCGAAGGAGGTGAGGTGTTAATATACACATTAGAAGGCTCTAACTTCTTTTCCGCTTTAGTAAATAATATTCCTGCAACTGCACCAAATCTTCAAAGTAGAAGAATTAACAATGCTACATTAGAAATAATAACTGCTGGAACAGACTTAAGTACATATATTTCTGTGAATGAGCCATCCACATCTGTGAACCAAAATAAACCTGAATTTACTAATTTAACAAATGGATTAGGGGTGTTTTCATCAAGAAGTACAAAAAATTATACACCAACAAATCACAACTCATTTGGTTTTGGAACAAATGGTAACCTTAATTATGATAGCTACACCCTTAAAAAATTATTAGCCATGGGATTAGAATTTTGTAATCCTTTTAACTACCAACCTTTGCTTCCATATAATTATGCGCCGCATTGCGAAGATAAAATTACCAATTGGGGAACAATTAATCCTTAACTAGTCATAATAATGTAAGGCTGTTAGTAGTGTTACTAACGGCTTTTTAATGTCTAAATGTCAGTAATTTGTCAGAAATCAGATCCAATTTAGCATAAGAACTGTCATTTTTACTAAGAAACCATCTTTTCATTTTAATGGCATATCATTTGACTTTGTGCAAATCGTTAAACAAAAATAAAACTAAAAATTATGAGTAAAATAATTGGAATAGATTTAGGAACAACCAACTCTTGTGTATCTGTAATGGAAGGTAACGAGCCAGTAGTTATCCCTAATGCAGAAGGAAAAAGAACAACGCCCTCAGTTGTCGCATTTTTAGATGGTGGAGAACGTGCTGTTGGAGACCCTGCAAAACGTCAAGCTATAACTAATCCTAAAAAAACAATAGCATCCATTAAACGGTTTATGGGGAACTCTTACGATCAGGTTACTCAAGAAATTAAAAGAGCAGCTTATGAAGTAGTAAAAGGTGAGAACAATACTCCTAGAGTAAAAATTGATGATAGATTGTATACACCTCAAGAAGTGTCTGCTATGGTACTTCAGAAAATGAAGAAAACTGCAGAAGATTATTTAGGACAAACTGTTAACGAAGCCGTAATTACTGTTCCTGCATATTTTAATGATGCTCAACGACAAGCAACAAAAGAAGCTGGTGAAATTGCTGGATTAAAAGTTAAACGTATAATAAATGAACCAACTGCTGCGGCATTAGCGTATGGATTAGATAAAAAAAGTCAAGACTTAAAAATAGTAGTATTTGACTGTGGTGGTGGAACACATGATGTTTCAGTATTAGAGTTAGGTGACGGTGTTTTTGAAGTAAAATCAACTGATGGAGATACTCACTTAGGTGGAGATGATTTTGACCAAGTAATTATTGATTGGTTAGCAGATGAATTCAAAAAAACGGAAGGTATAGACTTGAGATTGGATGCTATGGCGCTTCAACGATTAAAAGAAGCTGCTGAAAAAGCTAAAATAGAGCTTTCTAGCACTACTCAAACAGAAATAAATTTACCTTATGTTACGGTTGCTGCTAGTGGTCCAAAACATTTAGTTAAAACGTTAAACAGAGCTCAATTTGAACAATTAGCCGACGGTTTAATTAGAAGAACTATTGAACCATGTAAAAGTGCGTTAAAAAATGCTGGATATTCTACATCAGATATTAACGAGGTTATTTTAGTTGGTGGATCAACTCGTATACCAGCAATTCAAGATGCAGTAAAAAAATTCTTTGGAAAAGAACCTAGTAAAGGAGTTAATCCTGATGAAGTTGTAGCTATTGGTGCAGCAATTCAAGGTGGCGTACTTACTGGAGAAGTAAAAGATGTCTTATTATTAGATGTTACTCCACTTTCATTAGGAATTGAGACCATGGGTGGTGTAATGACCAAATTAATTGACGCGAATACTACTATTCCAACCAAAAAATCGGAAACTTTTTCAACAGCTTCTGATAATCAACCTGCTGTTGATATTCATGTTTTGCAAGGTGAACGACCAATGGCAAATGGTAATAAATCGTTAGGTAGATTTCAATTAACTGATATTCCACCAGCACCTAGAGGTGTTCCACAAATTGAAGTAACCTTTGATATTGATGCTAATGGTATTATGCAAATTTCTGCCAAGGATAAAGCAACGGGGAAACAGCAAAGTATTAGAATTGAAGCATCTTCTGGGTTAAGTGATGAAGAAATTGCAAAAATGAAAAGAGAGGCTGAAGAAAATGCTGAAGCAGATAAATTAGCAAAAGAAAACGCTGATACCATTAATCAAGCAGATGGTTTAATATTTCAAACTGAAAAACAGTTAAAAGAATACGGTGATAAAATTCCAGCTGATAAAAAACAACCTATTGAAGATGCATTAGCAAATCTTAAAAAATCTTATGAAGCTAAAGATGTGGTTGGAATGAAAGCCGGAATTGATACATTGAATACAGTTTTTCAAGCAGCTTCACAAGAAATGTACAATGCTCAACAGCAAACTGATGCTAATCAAAGCAATGGGGCAGGACAGGCGAACGAAAAATCTGGAAGTGATGAAGTTACTGATGTTGACTTTGAAGAAGTTACAGACGAGAAGAAATAATTGAATTGATTTTAAAAAAAATTCCCAAGATTTCTCTTGGGAATTTTTTTATGACTTTTTTTTCAGTGGTGTTAATAAATCTTCTAAGCCATTTATTCTAATTTCTAACATAGTTTCTAGTAAAATACCTAACTTACCTTTAGGAAAACCTTGTTGTTTAAACCAAATCAAATAAAGTTCAGGTAAATTACATATTGGGGTGTTTTTATATTTACCAAAAGGCATAACTGTTGAAATTAGTTCTAACAATACTTTTGGATTTCCTTTAGGAAGAATTTGCATGATTGAATGTGAATCGAACTTAGTTTATTGAATAAAAAAACCGCATGATAACATGCGGTTTTTTTTATGGAAGATTAATTTCTATTTTACAAATTTTGTGGTATAAGACGATAATCCAGAATTAATTTTAACAACGTAAACACCATGTGAAGTGTTCGATAAATCAATTAATTTCTTGAAATAATCAGCAGAAATTTTCATATCAGTTTTAGCAATTATTTGTCCAACCATATTATAAACACTAACTGAATAATTTCCTTTGGCGACGTTAGTCAACGTAATTTCTAAATTATTGTTCGATGAATTAAAAGCACTATTCACATTGTCGTCTGTTAACAAAGCATCTATGCCAGTGCAATTATTTACAATAACATTAACAGCAGATCTATTACTTTTACAATCTACTTCTTTTACATCCCAATCGAAGAAATAGTAGTAATATGCAGAACCAGCACTACTATTTTTTACTGAGCCTAAACCACTTAAGGTATAAGGAAAAGTTACGCCTGTATTATTTCTATATAAATCCTGAACAGCCGAAAGACTAGAAAGTACTAATCGATAATCATTTCCAGCAGGAACATCAAATAATAAAATTACAGTTCTTATTCCTGCAGTAACACTGGTAGTTCTTGTGGCTAGCACATTACCCAAATTATCTTGTAATTGGATAGTTCTGCTGCCAGTTGTATTGGCATAAACTTTTACAGATTGAATAAACATGTTTTTATATGCATCAAAAATCAAATATTGTTCGGCACTTAAATATCCGCCGCCGCCAGTATTGTCAACCTTTCCTAATTTCTGAAGTGATGCAGGAAAATAATCTTCAACATAATATGTTTTTGAGGTTGTTAATACTGGAGTGGTGTAAGTTGGTCCAGTTGTTAACACTGTGGTACTCGATGCAGTGGCATACCAACGCAAAGTACCCGATCCAGTAGCTGAAAGATGGGCAACATTATTGGTACAAATACTATCACCAACAACAACTGGAGCGTCTGGAATAGTAACATAAATGTAGTTGTTTTTTATAACTGAATCAGCACCAATTGCATTTGTTGTAGTAAGCTGAACAGTATATAACCCTGCTTGAGTATAAGTATGGCTTGGACTTTGAGCATTAGAGGTATTTCCATCACCAAAGTTCCATAACCAAGTAGAAGGGCCATTCGATGTTAAATCAGTAAATGATACTACACCAGAGCAAGTTGTGTCAACATCGACCGTAAAATCAGCTGATGGGGCAGCAGTTGCTAATTCGCAAGTCCAATCAATTTGAAAACCTGATAGTTCCAAGCCTGGATCTGCAACAAACAAAATAGTAATAGAACTACTTGAGGAGGTAATTGTTGTAGGAGGCAAGTTATTGTTGCAGTATGTTCCAATTAAGGGTGATGAAGTTGTTGGTCCATCATAAATTTTCATATTGTCGTAGTTACAAATGGTTCCTCCTTGGTCACCTGGCTCAACATCAAACATGGTAAAGTTAAGATGTACCTTGCCTGCACCTGTAGGTGAAATTGTTACTTGAGAGGTTTGATTAGCTCCATAAATTGAACATGGTCCACCAGGATCAAATAAACTACCTGAACAGCTTGTTAATGTTGATGTTCCTGATGTTGGCATTATGGTAGTACAGGCAAAGGTTGAATCAATAATAATGTAACCGACTTTGGTTTCAGTAGCAGTTCCACAAGAAGCACCACCATCAGCAAAAAGTTCTACGGTGTAGGTTCCATAATTAGTATAAGTGTGGGATGGATTCATTGCTGTACTAGTATCTAAATCACCAAAATTCCAATTAAAAGAGCCTCCGTTAACACTTAAATTATTGAAATTTACAGTAAAAGGAACTGAACATGAAGTTGTCATACATGTTTCAAAATTACTAACCGTAAATGGCTGATACATACTTCCAACACCTACAGCATACCATGCGTTGGTAACTGACTCAACTTGAGAGGTACATGCTCCAAATAAATCGACTGCTGATTGTATAGCAAAAAATCTAGCATCAGCATATTGAGATCCAGGAGTTAAATAAACCGTTAAGTTTCTAAAGGCAATTTGTCCAGCGACATCTAATCCTAAACCATTTACAGTGTAAGCATTACCATTATCATTGGTTCCTGATCCACCTGTTGTTAATAAGTAATACCAGAAATTTTGTACACCACTATTGGTGTGAACGCCACCATTATCACCACCACCAAGAGCAGCCCAGTTAGTTCCAAAATAGGTATCAGGATCACCCATTGAGTTAGGATTGGCCATATTTCTAATGGTAAAACCTAAATCTTCACCCATAAGCCAATTTGCAGCACTAGGGCGAGCAACGAATTCTATTGATACTCCAAAAATATCACTAAATGATTCATTTAATGCCCCAGATTCATCTTGATAAGTTAGGTCGGCAGTAAATGTGGTTAATCCATGAGTAATTTCGTGACCTGCAATATCTAATGCTGTAAAAGGAGAAGTTCCACTTCCTCCATCACCATAAGTCATTCGTGTTCCATCCCAAAATGCATTTCCAAAATTTACGTCGTAATGAACATAACTATCTAATCTAAAACCTGCATTATCAATACTATTTCTAGCATGTTTGTTCAAATAATAGTCGTAGGTCATTTCTGCCCCCCAATGTGCATCGGTTGCGTATTGATCAACACCTGTTAAATTCCAACTATTTGACGAATTAGTAAAATCAGTGTTGGTATAATTTGTTGTGGTCGCGCAGTTAAAAGTTCTTACTCCTAAACCTCTTCCTGTTTCCTGTAATCGGTAATTTCCAACACTCACTTTATCTGAAGTCATTGTTTGAGTTCCACTATAACCTGTTGAGGCAGTACCAACTTCGTCTATGGTTTGTATTTTGTTTTCAGAAAATAAAACTTCGCCATTACTTGCGTCAACATAAACAACTTGTCTTGATAGTGGTTGTTGTGCATATAAATTAAAGGCATAAGACAATCTTAAATCATTCATTACATTACCACCAACATGAATGTAAAATTTTTCTCCAACGGGGTAGTAGGTTGCATTTATATTGTCTTGTTCCAACTTTAAGTTAATTTCCTCACTTGGGATTTCCCACTTATATTTTGATGCTCCTACAAATGTTAATGCTTTAGATAAAGCAGCTGATTCACTTAATGTTACACTGTTTTGATTAATGTTTTGATTAAATAAATCTCCATTCATGGAAACGATTAATCCACTTTTTACGTGAGCAATGAACATTCCAAATTTTACAGGAATATTATTAATGGTTTGTTGATAACGATAGTGAGTAAAACCTAATTTATCTGTTTCTACAGAAAGTTGCTTTAATCCATACTTTAAATCGGAGTTGTAATATTTTGTCAACCAATTTTCTAGTTTATTTAATGGTATTTCAAAACCTGGTTTAAACTTAACAAAGTTAGGAACTGTAGAAAAATCTTTAAATCGTAAAACTTCGCTTCCAGGCACTTTTAGGTCAGCTTTTTTACCGTATAATTCATAGGTTGTAGCTTTTGCCGACAAGAATAAACATCCAGCAATTAATAAAGTTATTAATCTGTTCATGTAATTATTTTTAATGATTAAGTTCTAAAATTAATAGAATTAATTGACAGAATATGATTTAAATTTTTTTATTCTTGGAAAGGAAAAAACTATTCAAATATTTTTTGTTTTGAGAGGTCTTCTAGAAAAATTCGAGTTCCATTGAAATAAACTATTATAAATGCGTCACTAATACCTCGTGCGATGGCTTTTTTCCTTATAACTTCTGCCTGATTTAACGTTTGTTCATTCCCAACTAAAAATTTGGTTATTCCTTCGCTGGTTTGTTCAGTTTTAATTTTTCCAATGGAATTATATCTTTTTGTTTCGAAATTTGATTTGTTTTTATAGGCTCCAATTTGCACTTTAAACGCTAAGCCATTAACTTTTTTGTCACCATATTTCTTTATTAATCGATCAAAGAGACTGATATCATCAACAAGTATTTCTTGTAGACCAAAATCATCTTTTTTTAATTTACTAAAATAATATTTATTTCTATATTCAATCAAATAGCGACCTTGATCATCAGCTTTAATTTCATTTAAATAAGCATCGGAATAAGGTAAGGTCTTAAATTTTATGCTTCCTTTAAGAACAATGGTCGAATCATTAATTCGTTGTTGATCGTCATCATTAAGAAATAACAAAAAGTAATCATCTTTAGGTAAATTATCAAAATGATACTTACCATTTATATCAGTGGTATCAATAAGATCAACAGATGAATCTTTATTCATAAGTTGAATCTTAAAGTTAGCTAGGGGTAAATTTTGATTATTTTTTGCGTAAGCAATTCCTTCAACCGTTAAATCGCCCGAAATGAAATTAACATTATGATTGATTTCGGTATACTCTTTTATGTTTGTGGCATCAACAGATTTGATTTTAGACACATAACCTTCTTTTTCATAGGTTATTACGTAATAATCGTTTATATCAATATAAAATTGATATTTACCGTCTTGTTCGCTAGAGTAATAGGTCCCTAGATTCTTATCGGATGAAGTTTTGACATTAATTTTTGCTTTTATAAAAGCTCCATTTTCTTTTATAATGCCTTTCACTAATAAAACAGGATTGCTAGAAATAATTTGACGAGCGTCCATCATGTAAAGATCTTGTTGGCCGTAGCCTTCAGTTCTAATGGAAGAATAGTATGCATTTCCTTTACCTGAAATGTAAAAGAAAATATCATCGCTACTCGTATTTATAGGGTACCCGATGTTACGAGGAAAGAAACAACTACTGTCCGTATTAATTTTGGATTCAAAAATATCATATCCACCCATGCTATTGTGACCTTTTGAGCTAAAATTAAACGATTTTCCATCAGAACGTATAAATGGAGCATCTTCATCTAACTCAGTATTAATTTCTTTACCAAGATTTTTTGGCTCGGTATAAGAAGTATCATTATTTTTATAAGTTATATATAAATCTTTTCCTCCAAATCCACCAGGTCTATCGCTCGAAAAAATAATAAAACTACCATCTGGTGCCATAGATGCACTACCTTCCCAAGAGTCAGAATTAATAGGTAATTTTTCTGGCTCACTCCATGTTTGATTTACTTTTTGAGTAACAAAAATATCTCCAGCTGTTTCTTTAGTGTCTTTATACAAAAACATGGTATTTCCATCTGGACTAAGCGAAACGGAAGCTTCATGCATATTGGTATTAATATGTTCTCCTAACGAAATTGGACTTTGCCATACATCGCCTATTTTGGTGCTAATAAAAATATCTTCGTAAAAATTTCCATTAACTATTGGTTCGTTGAATTCGTTTTGTCGTCCACCTGTACTTTTTTCTCCTCTGTAGGTGAAAAATAATTGAGTTTCGTCGGCATTTATTAAAGGACTGTATTCATTTCCAAAGGTATTAATTGTTGGTCCTAAATTGATGATATTTACGTTTATGGTATCCTTAATTAGTACTTTACCATTCGTGCAATAATTTAAATATGAAGGTATTTCTGGTTTTTTTTCTAGTGAAGTGTATTTACTTTCTTTGGCTTTATTAAAGTATTCTGTCGCTTTTTCGTAATCGTAATGTATAAAGTAATATTTGCCTATATAAAAAAATAAATTTTCAGTAATATTTTTTTTTGATTCGAGTTCAGTTAATAATTCTATTGTTTTTTCGTCGGCTAAATCTAATTCAATATTACAAACTGCAAGTTTAAATTTGTATTCGTAAACTTTTGGGTGTGAAGTACGTAATTTTTGATAGAGTGGGAGTGCATCAAAATAGTTCTTCGACTTAAAAAAAGTTTCGGCATCTAAATAATCAAAACTTTTACCACGTTCCTGATACTGAGCAAAACTCATTATACCAGTTGATAGTAGAAGTATGCAAAATATAATTTTTCTAATGGACATTTATATCATCAAAGATAAAAAGTTAAAAATAATTAAATTATTGATTATTAAATATAACTCGTGGTGCTTTTGATAAAAAAATTGTTCATTTGAGTGTCCCGCAGTATTTGGGGATATATTTAAAATTCAAATTTTAGAAAAAAAGTGTTTTTTTCCTTCGATTAAACTCAGTATAAACTTTACTTTTTCTTTCAGAATAGAAATCGAAATGACCCTTTTTTTTATTAAAAACTAAGCATAAATGCACTTCTGACTTCAAATTATTTATTGAATAGCTTACTAAAAAACCCCGTTTTCTTTATAAATGGAGTAATCACAAAAACTTCATTAAATACCATAGGAGTATAGTATTTATGAGAAGTAAGAGCGTTTTCTTTAAAGAATAAATCAATAGTTGATGCTATTTTCATGGTATCCTCAAGAGGGTCTTCCAAATTGAAATTATCCATATGTATTTTTTGATAAAAATCACTTTCAGGAAAATGAATGGATACTGCTTTTAAAAAAGTATGATTCCAAATGTTAGTGAATAGTCTTCCATCTTTTATTTCCTTATTCTTTAATAAATAAAAAGTGAGGTTTTTGAAAAAATGAAAATTTTGAGTGAGGTATTTTTTGTTTTCCATACAAAATCCAAAAAGACATGCATTTAAAGTGTATCGAATTATATGATTATAGCGATCTTTAATTAAGTTAATTTTTGGTTCTGTTAGGTTAAGAGTGCGTTGCTTAAATTTTTTTAAACAATAATTATAAAGTTCAAAATCTAACTTGTTACTTTCAAGAATCAAATCCTTTAAAGATTCATCAATTTCATTAATTTTTGGTCTATTTAAAGTTATTCTCTTTACTTCTATGTTTTTATTCCACTTAATATTCGTAATGTTAGAAAAATACTCAAGAGAAATTAAGTATTCTTCAAAAAAACCAACATGAATATTTAATTTTTCAATACTTTCAATAACATCATCTAAATCATTTTGATTTACGATTTGGTTATCATATAATCTACGTCCTTTTAAAAAGTTTATGGTGGCATTTTGAGTTTGTTTTTCTTTAATGAAACTAATTATATCAGTTGGTCTTTTTTTAATAAATCTCATTAAGGTTTCCATCTCTTTAAAGAAGTAATATTCCGAAATCACTTTGTCAACGGGATGGCGAAGCATCATTAATATGGTATGTTCTTTATATTTTTCGTTGGTAGAAGAATTAAAGATATCTCCAGCATTTGAACTCTTTGTTTTTTCAACGATATGGCGGTAGTTGAAGTTAGGCTCAGCATTCCAATAGGTATTATTTAATACCGAATAGAACGTTGTTCCTCCAGTTTTAGGGATGTGAACAAAAATCAACTTATCGTTCAAATTATACGTTGTATTCATCTATTTTTATCTTGATAAACTCAGTGAAACTTTAAATTTTATCGTCAAAAATAATTAAAATAGCTATTTATAAATTAGAATAGGACTTCAATTATTCGCTTTTTATTTTTTTTAAATGTAAATAAAAAGTAAATTATATATTTAAACTTTATTAAGTTTGTAACTTAAATTTTTTATTTTAATATAAATTAAACAAAACTATTATGAAAAAAACGTTACAAATTTTAATGAAAGTCACGTTTGCTTTTCTAGCTTTTCTAGGACTTGCAAATCGTGCAAATGCTCAATGTGCTGCTGGACAAGTAGCTGTTTCTTTTGATGTTATAACAGATAACTACGGTTATGAATTCTACTGGGAGCTAGTACCAACTGGAAATGCTTGTGGTACAGGTACTATTTTTGCTGGTGGAAATACTGCTGTAGGTTGTGCTGGTGGAGGTGCTCAATTATCAACTGCTGGTGGCTATGCTAATGCCACAACTGTAACCGAAGGGCCTTTTTGTTTAACCATAGGGTCAACTTACGATATCTTAATGGTTGATGATTGGGGTGATGGTGGTAATCAAATTACAAGTGTTAACCAAGGTGTTAATGTTGTAATGGCAGGAACAAACCAAACGGTTACTTTTACAGCTGTTGCTCCTCCTGCAGGTGCTGATGCTAAAATGATTGCAACTCCTGTTGAATACACTATTTACCCTATACATCAAGTTGGTAACATTGTAAATTCAGGTAATATCGATAATATAGGTGTTGCTACTGCTTATAATGCAGCTGTAACCGTTAATGTTTATGAATTAACAGGTATGACACAGGTTTACACTGAAACTTCTTCTCCTGACAGTATTGCTGCAGGTGCAAATATGAATTTTGTGTTAATAGGTTATACTCCTTCAACTGTTAACAATTATTATGTACAATATATCGCCTCAATTTCCGATACAACCAGTAATGCTTTAAACGATACTGCTTCTTACATCGTTCAAGTAAGTGATTCTACTTATGCTAGGGATGATGCTAATATTAATGGTGTTAGTGGCTTTTTAGGTATTGGTGCTGGTGCTGGACAAAATGCTAGATTAGGTCAAACATTTAACTTAACCACTCAAGATACCCTTACTTCAGTAAATGTTTTTATTGGTAATAGTGCAGGTCATTTAGCAGGACAACCTTTAAGAGCTCATGTATATGCTACTGCTCAAGGTGTACCAACTACATTGTTAGGAAGTACTGATGTAATGACTATTGATACTACAACAAATACATTATGGACATTACCTATTACAGGTGGGTTAATTCTTCCTGCTGGAATGTTTGCTGTTGCTATTGAAGAAAATGACTCAAACATTAGCATAGGTAATACTATTAACATATTTAAAAATAACACTGTTTTTGTAAAATGGGATGGAAATGCTGCTGGTGCATGGAGTGCTGTGGAAGGTTTTGGCGCAAGTTTTTCTAAACCTTTAGTAATTAGACCAAACTTTGCAAATGTACCTGTACCAACTGGTATTAACGAATTGGCTAATACCAACTTTAGTGTATATCCAAATCCAGCTACTGATAATATTTTAGTTAATAATGTAGTTAAAGGATCTACTTTAGAAGTAGTTAATGCTTTAGGTCAAGTTGTTTATTCAGAAGTAATAAGCAATACTAAATCAAACGTTAATGTTGCTAACTTCAACAATGGTTTATATATGATTAGAATTACTAACGGTAACGAAGTAATTACTAATACATTTGTAAAACAATAATTCATAATCTTTTATCGATTATAAAGAGAAGGCTCTACAAATGTAGAGCCTTTTTATATGTATTATCATGAGAATAATTCAAATTATAACACTTTCAATTCTATTGTTTTCATGCAAAACTCAGTCAGATGTATTAACTAATTCTGAAACAAAACAAACTGTTGAAAGCAACCTAAAGAAGAATGAATTCTATGCAATTGTCGGACAAAGAAGAAAAAGTAGAATGGACAGTAGTTTAAAAGAAACGATTTTATTAATAGGTGAAAAGAAATATTTTGTAAAGTTTGATGAGGGATATGTTAGTGAAGAAAAGCTACTAAAACACCTTAATAGTAAAATAAAGATTAAAGGTGAAATAAAGAACGGTACTTGGGAACCAGATATTTCTGGTTCAATAATAGATAAAACCGAACCCATAAACGGTCGTTCCGGAGAATATTTTGTAGTTTATAAAATATTAGAAAATTAATCTATAGATTTTCCATTTATTAAAACCTGTTCAACCAAATTATTACCAAAGTAATAAGGAATATAAGCAACAGATGGAATTTCTTTGGTAATAAAAATATTAGCTTTCTTACCAATAGTAATACTTCCATGTGTTTTTTCTAATCCCATGGCATAAGCTGCGTTGATGGTGGCAGCATTTATGGCTTCTTCAGGGGTTAATTTCATGTTAATACAAGCTAATGATATTACAAAGTTCATGTTTCCAGAAGGCGTAGAACCAGGATTAAAATCAGAAGCTAAAGCAATGGGTAAACCCTTATCTATTAATTTTCTTGCTGGAGCGTATGGAATGTTAAGAAAAAACGAACAAGATGGTAATAGTGTTGGCATAACATTAGTGTTGGTTAAACCTAAAATGTCTTGATTTGACAATACTTCGAGATGGTCAACTGAAAGTGCATTATTTTTTATAGCAGTTTGTATGCCCCCAATAGTGGTGAATTGATTAACATGTATTTTTGGAATTAAACCATGTTTTTTTCCAGCCTCCAAAATCCGGTTGGTTTCTTCGGGTGAGTAATAATTTGTCTCACAAAAAACATCGATATACTCTGCAAGATTTTCTTTTTTAATTTTTGGCAGCATTTCGTTGATAATTAAATCAATATATGCTGTTCTATTTTCTTTGAATTCAATAGGAATGGCATGAGCTCCCAAAAAGGTTGCTTTTATAGTTAAATTACAAGTATCTTTTAATCGTTTTATTACTCTTAACATTTTTAATTCAGCCTCTACCGAAAGTCCGTAACCACTTTTAATTTCAAGAGCTCCAGTCCCCATTAGCTGAATCTCTTTTATTCTTATTAAAGCATTTTGATACAGCTCTTCTTCGGATGTATTTTGAAGTTTTTTTGCAGAATTTAATATTCCACCACCTTTTGCTGCAATTTCTTGGTAAGTTAATCCTTTAATTCTATCTACAAATTCTTCTTCTCTGCTTGCTGCAAAAACCAAATGAGTATGCGAATCGCACCAAGTTGGAAAAACCATTTTCCCTGTTGCATCAATTACTTCAAGATTTGTCCAATCCGAAACACCTTCCCAGCCTTCCATTTTACCATATCCTACAATCAAATTATCTTCTATAGCTAACCAGGCATCTTTAATGGTAGATAGAGTTGCCATTTCTTTTCCTGAAAGCTTTTTTACTGTTGGTTCTAAAACCTGTACCAGTTCCTTAATATTTTTGATGAGTATTTTTCCCATTACATTTACTTTGATGCTTCGAAGTTAGTAAAAAAATTAAAGAGCCTTATAAATGTTCCTTTTTTAGCCTTATTTTTGAAATACTTTTATGAGCAGAAATACATTTGGACATATTTTTAAACTAACCACTTTTGGTGAATCGCATGGAATTGCCATAGGCGGAATTGTAGATGGATGTCCTGCTGGATTAGAGTTGAATATTGAATTTATTCAACAACAATTGGACAGGCGAAAACCCGGACAATCAAAAATTACTACTCAACGTAAAGAAAGCGACACGGTAGAAATATTAAGCGGCGTTTTTGATGGTATTTCAACGGGTACTCCTATTGGTTTTATCATAAAAAATGATGATCAAAAAACGAAGGATTACGAACACAATAAAGATTTTTTTAGACCATCTCATGCCGATTATACTTATCAAGCTAAATATGGAATAAGAGATTATAGAGGTGGAGGAAGAAGTTCTGCACGCGAAACAGCTTCAAGGGTTGTTGGTGGTGCAATAGCTCAACTTTTTTTAAAACAATTTAATATTTCATTCAACGCTTATGTTTCTCAAGTTGGAGAAATAAAGTTATTAAAACCTTATCAAGAATTAGATTTAGATTCTACCTATTCAAATGACGTTCGTTGCCCTGACAAACAACTTGCTGATGTGATGTTTAATTTTATTGATAAAATAAGAAAAGAAGGAGATACCATTGGTGGTATAATTAGTTGTGTGATAAAGAATGTACCAGTTGGTCTTGGTGCTCCAGTGTTCGATAGATTGGAAGCTGATTTAGCTAAAGCAATGTTGAGTATTAATGCCTCAAAAGGTTTTGAAATTGGCTCAGGTTTTTCGTGTGTCTCAAAAAAAGGCTCTGAACACAATGATGAATTTTATATAGAAAACAACAATGTAAGAACTAAAACCAATAATTCTGGTGGTGTGCTGGGTGGTATTAGTAATGGAGAAGATATCTTTTTCAATGTTGCATTTAAACCAATTGCTACCATCTTACAAAAACAACAAACTGTTGATATTCATTTAAACCAATCTGAAATTTCTGGTAAAGGACGACACGATTCTTGTGTTTTACCTAGAGCTGTGCCTATTGTTGAAGCCATGGCTTCATTGGTAATTGCCGACCATTTATTATTAAACAGAGTAGTAAAATTATAAAATGTTTTTAAGGTCACAGTATTCAACTCTCAAATTAAGAATCTCTAATCTCTAATTTTCATGAAAAAACTAGCCTTGCATTGGAAAATAGTAATTGGAATGGTATTGGGTGTATTATTTGCCATACTTCTTATTCAATTCTCATGGGGTAATGAGTTTATTAAAGATTGGATTAAACCTTTTGGAAAAATATTTATCAATACACTTAAATTAATTGCTGTTCCTCTAATCTTAGCTTCATTAATAAAAGGAGTATCCGATTTAAAAGACATCTCTAAATTATCAAAAATAGGAGGTAAAACAATATTAATTTATATTGCTACTACTGTATTAGCTGTTTCTATTGGATTAGTGATAGTAAACATTGTACAACCTGGAAAGAGTATTTCTGAACAAACCAGAACTAAATTATTAGAAAATTATAAAGACGATGCAGATCAAAAAAAAGAAGCAGCACTAAAACAACAAGATGCTGGACCTTTACAAGCCATACAAGATTTAGTACCCGATAATATTGTGAAAGCGGCTTCCGACAATGGAAACATGTTGCAAATTATTGTTTTTGCCATATTTTTCGGTATAGGTTTAATTTTAATTCCTGCCGACAAATCGAAACCTGTTAAAGATTTTTTCGATGGGTTAAATGAAGTTATTCTAAAACTTATTGATTTAATTATGTTAGCTGCACCTTTTGGAGTTTTTGCATTGCTAGCTACACTTGTCGCCGAATCACCAAGTATAGATTTGTTTAAAGCCTTGTTGTGGTATGCATTTTCAGTTGTTATTGGTTTAGTAATTATGATGGCTGTTTATGCTATTCTTGTTAAAGTATTTGCCAAAACATCGCCAAGTTTCTTTTTTAAAGGAATTGCACCGGCTCAATTGTTAGCTTTTTCGACCAGTTCAAGTGCTGCTACTTTACCTGTAACCATGGAACGGGTTCAAGAACATTTAGGCGTTGATGAAGAAGTGGCTAGCTTTGCGTTGCCCATCGGAGCTACCATAAACATGGACGGAACCAGTTTGTATCAAGCTGTGGCAGCCGTTTTTATTGCTCAAACCTTTGGAATGGAATTGAGTTTAACAGTACAATTAGGAATTATTGTAACAGCAACATTAGCTTCTATTGGCTCTGCTGCTGTTCCAGGTGCCGGTATAGTTATGTTGATATTTGTTCTTGGTCAGGCAGGAATTCCGGAAGCAGGTTTGGCATTAATTTTTGCTATCGACCGACCGTTAGATATGTGTAGAACTACTGTTAATGTAACCGGAGATGCTGCTGTTGCAATGATAGTAGCAAATTCCGTTGGAAAATTGCATAAACCACAAGAAAAAAAATGGGGTGATCATTATCGTCAAACAAATTAATTTTTTTCTATTACATTGACTCTATTGTTGATTAATTCATTTTTGAGTAGTTTTTTTCGAAATGGAAAAAATAATCACCATTTTTTATATTAAAAAAACATTAATTTTAACCTACTTTTAATAAAGATTTAAACCTTATACAAATGAAAAAAGCATTTAAAATAGTTGGATTCACTTTCTTGGCATTGTTATTAATTATCATTGCATTGCCATTTGTTTTTAAAGGAAAAATTATTGAAATGGTAAAAGAAGAAACCAATAGTATGTTAAATGCAAAAGTTGATTTTGGCGATTTTGATATGGGCTTAATTAGCACTTTTCCAGATTTTAATTTTTCAATTAATAATGTAAAAGTTGAAGGTGTTGATAAATTTGAAGGCACAACATTGGCAGACATTAAAAGCCTTACACTTCGAGTTGACATTATGAGTGTAATTAGTGGCGCTGAAATTAATGTAAAAACTATCAACATTACAAATCCCATCATTAATGCCATAGTTCTTGCTGATACCTCTGCAAACTGGGATATTATGAAAGCTTCGCCAGAAGATACTGTTACAACTCCTCAAGAACCTTCTAACTTTAAATTGGGGTTGAAAGATTTAACCATTACCAATGGTCGAATTGTTTACACCGACGAAACTATGAATTTGTCAACAGAAATTAAAGGATTAAACTTTAACTTAAGTGGTGACATGACTGCTGATTTTACAGCTTTAAAAACCCACAGTACAATTGATACATTAAATTTAAAAATGGATGGCATTAATTACATGAAAAATGCCGTGATTGATGCAAAAGCAGATATTGATGCGGATTTAGCTAATTTCAAATTCACTTTTAAAGAAAATGAGTTTAAGGTCAACGAATTAATTCTTGGTTTAGATGGATTCGTTGCTATGCCAGCTGATGATATTGACATGGATATTAAGTTTAGTGCTAAAAAAACTGACTTTAAAAACATTTTATCCATGGTTCCAGCCGTATATATGACCGATTTTAAAAATGTAAAAACTTCTGGAAAATTAGCATTAGATGGTTTTGCTAAAGGGGTTTATGGTGAAAATAAATTACCTGCCTTTGCTTTAAACTTATTAGTTGAAAATGCCATGTTTAAATATCCTGATTTACCAAAATCGGTAAACAATATTCAAGTTGATTTGCATGTAACAAATGCTGATGGCGTGGAAGATCATACTATTATTGATTTGAAGAAATTCCATATAGAAATGGCAGGAAATCCTGTTGATGCTAAGATGCTATTAAAAACTCCTATTTCTGATCCAGACGTTTTAGCATCGTTAAAAGCTAAAATTGATTTAACCACAATTAAAGACGTTATGCCCCTTGAAAAAGGTGATGAAATGAATGGTATTTTTACTTCTGATGTAAATATAAAAGGTCGAATGTCTTCCATTGAAAAAGAAAAATATGAAGAATTTAATGCAGAAGGGATAATGAGTTTAACTGGAATGCTATATAAAAGTGACTCTTTGCCTTATGATGTAATGTTAAATCAAATGGGACTGAAATTTTCACCTCAATTTGTCGAATTGACTGCTTTTGATGCAAAAATTGGTAAAACTGATTTACAGGCAAGTGGAAGAATCGACAATATTTTGTCGTATTTTTTTGGCGAAGACCAAGTATTAACCGGTAAATTTAATTTGACTTCGTCAAATCTTGATGTGAATGAATTTATGTCAAATACAGAAACTACTCCATCAACAAACGCAACTGCTCAAACTGAAGAACCACTTTCTGTTGTTGAAGTCCCTAAAAACATTGACTTTACATTAACTTCTTCGTTCACCAAAATTATCTATGATAACATACAAATTGATAACATGAAAGGTTTGTTAGTTGTTCGAGATCAAAAAATTGATATGCAACATCTAGAAATGAATTTAATGGATGGGAGTATGATTATGGACGGATTTTATGAAACCACTAATCCAAAAATACCTGGCATAAAGTTTGAAATGGATATCATGGATTTTGATGTGCAAAAAGTAGCGTCAACATTTACTTCAGTCACCGAAATGGCTCCAATTGTTAAAAATACATATGGTAAATTCAATACCAAACTTTCTATTGTTGGTGTTTTAAATGATAAAATGGAACCAGATTTAAAAACACTAAATGGTAACGGAAATATTCAAACTAAGAATATTGAAGTAAAAGAATACAAACCCATGGTTAAATTGGCTGATATATTGAAAAATGATAAACTTAAAAACTATAGTTTATCAAATACCAATATTCGTTATGAAATAAAAGAGGGAAGGGTTTATACTCAGCCTTTTGATGTAAAAATGGGTAATACGGTTGGTACAATGTCTGGTTCAAATGGATTAGACCAAACTGTAGATTATAAAATGGCATTAAAAATTCCTAGTAAAGATCTTGGAATGAGCAATGCGTTGAATAAATTAAATACTCAGGCATCAGGCTTAGGATTAGATTTAAAAGCTGCTGAATTCATAAATGTTGATGTTTTAATTGGAGGAACCGTAACAGAACCAAAAATATCAACCAGTTTAAAAGGAGCTGCAACCAGTATAGTTGGAGGAGTGAAAGAACAAGTTAAAGAAAAAATTAATGAAGAAATTGATAAAGCAAAAGAACAAGCTATCGCTAAAGCTAAAGAAGAGGCTGCTAAATTAGTTGCTGAAGCTAAAAAACAAGCAGACAAAATTAGAGCTGAAGGTAAAAGTGCTGGTGATGTAATTCGTTCTGAAGCAGTTAAACAATCTCAAAAATTATTAGATGAAGCGGGCGGTAATTTTATTAAGAAAAAACTAGCCGAAGAATCGGGTAAAAAATTAAAAGAAAGTGCTGAAAAACAAGCTCAAAAAGTAGAATCAGAAGCAAATAATAAAGCTGGTCAGGTTGAAACAAAAGCTCAAGATGAAGCAGATAAATTAATTGCAAAAGCTGTAGCTCAGAAATAAAGAGAAATTATTAAATTAATGATTAAGTCGTTTTCAGTTGGTATATTATTACTTACCTTTTCTGCTGTTTTTTGTCAAGATGAATCTTGCCCTGAACCAAAGAAAAAAGCAGTTAAGATTGTTGAAGCAGCAAAAAGTACAGATGCCGACACGTATTACAAAGCGTTAATTGAGGCCATAAAAGTTGATCATAATTATTTAGAAGCCTACGATGAGATGGCTAGTATCAATGAGCGACGTGCTGCAACTTCAAATAAAATTAGAGAAGCCCAACAATACTCAAATAGAGCTATTGAGTATTATAACAAAATAATTGAAATTTGTCCTGAATATAGAGGTTATTATGCTCCTTTACGTTTAGGTGATTATTATTTTAGTTTGAAAGAGTATAGCAAGGCTAGACCATATTACCAAACCATTTTAGGCTCGCCTAAAGCTTATAAAAAAGACGAAAGAAAAGCTAATGAGCGTATTCAAGATATAGATACCTATTTTAAATTATTAAAAGATTCGGTGCCATTTGACCCTCAATTGGTTGTTGGTCCAAGTACTCAGCACGATGAATACTTGCCTATGTTATCACCAGATAACAAATACCTATACTTTACACGTAAAATGCCCGACGAAACAAAAGGAGCTTCAGATGGTGGCGATAAGGAACTTTTTATTATAAGTCGGCAAATCGCAAAAGATAAGTTTTCAGGTGGTATTCCGATGCCTAGTCCGTTTAATTTAGGTCAATTTCAAGGAGGCGTTAGTATTTCGGTAAATAATAAATTGATTTTTATAACTATAGTTGAAGTTATTCCATACCGTGGAAAAAACCCTTATGGTAGAGGTAAAATGTTTGATAATGCTGACCTATATTTTTCTGAATTTAAAGATGGAGAATGGTCAAAACTTCAATCTATTGGAAGTAACATAAATACTGAAACCACATGGGAAGCTCAACCATCTATTTCTTCCGATAACAAAACGTTATATTTTACGAGAGTGATGGATCCATTTGCTCCAGACATGGATATATATAAATGCGAACGACAACCAAATGGTTCATGGGGCGATCCAATAAATCTTGGTGAACCAATTAATACCATTGGAGGTGATGAAAAATCTCCATTTATGCATTCCGATAGTTATACCTTATACTTTTCGTCAACAGGACATATCGGATTGGGTGGTTATGATATTTTTTATTCAAAAATGGATGAAAAATCCAATCAATTTAAAAAGCCTGTAAATATTGGTTATCCTATTAATACTGAAAATGATGAGCATGGTTTTATTGTAAACAAAGATGGTGATAAAGCATACTTTGCATCATCAAATGAAGAAACTAAGGATTTAAATATTTATTCGTTCGATTTATATGAAATTGCACGTCCACAAAAAGTAATTTTTGTTAATGGGGAGATTTTAAATAATAAAGGAGAAGTTCCAGAAGGAGCAGAAGTGAAATTAAAAAATACCCAAACCAATCGTGAAGTGGATGCCGTAATTGATCAAAATACGGGTGAATATGTTGCAGTTATGACGGTCGAAAAGGACGAAGACATCATGCTAACTGCAAAAAAGAAAGGTTATGCGTTTAGTTCTCAATTAATTACTTCAAACGAAATGGTTATTGGTAAACCTGTTAAGGTAGAAAAAGTTGAAATTAAACCTATAGAGGTTGGCGAAGCTTATCGAATTAATGACATTAATTTTACCACTAATTCGTATGAAATTACCCCGAAAATTACCAAAGTGCTCAATGAGTTTATCAATTTCTTAACTGAAAATCCGACTATTAAAATTGCAATACAAGGGCATACCGATAATGTTGGTGATGCAAGTGAAAACCTTACCTTGTCAGAAAATAGAGCTAAAGAAGTTTATAATTATTTAATTCTTGAAGATATTGATCCTTCGCGATTGTCTTTTAAAGGTTTTGGCTCAACTAAACCCGTTGCAGATAATTCAACTGAAAATGGTAGAGCAAGAAACAGACGCACAGAGTTTGTTGTTGTTGGAAAATAAACATAGTTTTGCAAATTGAATTAAGAAGAGTGGCCGAGTGGCTTAAGGCGCACGCTTGGAAAGCGTGTATACAGCAATGTATCGGGGGTTCGAATCCCTTCTCTTCTGCTATTAAGGTTTAAAAGTTCTATTTTTTATTACCTTAAATCCAAAAATACCATCTGCAATAGTAATGTCTATAGTTTTAGCCTCTGCAAATTCTGCCATATTTACATCACTCATGTAGGTAATTTTTGGATTAATTAGTTGAATTTTTGAGTCCAGTTCTAAATCCACACAGTCTCCACTAATTTTACAACCGATAATTTTATAATTCACAGTTTGTGGATTTGAGGAAAACAAAATATTAGCGGTCAAAAACAATCCAGAAAATAATGGACCAACACCCAGCATATTAAATAAGATCATTTCGTATTTAATAAAATGAAACCATTGTTGATAAAATTTTAATGGTATGAGAAAACCAACTACCGTAAAACCAATAAAGACTTGCGTAAGTGTGAAAAAGTTTATCAAGACTAGTGGATAAAGTATAATTATCAAACCCAATCCAATAAAAAATGAAATGATTGAACAAGACATGACTATTCTACTTCTATCTTTAATAGGTTGATAGGGCTTTTCGTTACTATGTATTGTTGATGGATTCAATTAATTTAAAAAAGGATTGTATTGTTTTTCATAACCGATAGTTGTTGTTGGTCCATGACCACTATGAACAACAAAATCATCAGGTAAAGCAAACATTTTTGTTTTTATATTATGAATTAATGTATTGTGGTCTCCTCCTGGTAAGTCTGTTCGTCCTATACTTCCACGAAATAATACATCGCCATTAATTACAAATCGCTGTTCATGATTAACAAATACAATATGTCCAGGAGCATGTCCAGGAACAAATAGCACCTCTAATGTAGTGTTCCCGAATTTAATTTTGTCATCCTCCTTTATAAAATAATTGGGTTCTGGAGATTTGTCAATAGTAAACCCATATAAATGTCCGTATTCAGTTGTAGCGTGTAAAGTAGGTAAATCCAATTCATGGATGTATAACTCTACCTTAAACTTGGAGCAAACAAAATTATTACCTAATACGTGGTCAATATGGCAATGCGTATTTAATAATTTCACCACCTTTAGATTGTTTTTGGTTAAATAATTCTCCAGCTCAAATTGTTCTTTCATGGAATAACACCCAGGATCAATAATTATTGTTTCCTTGGTTTCATCGTACAATAAATACGTATTCTCTTGAAATCCATTAAACACGAATGTTTTAATTGTAATCATATTTACAAAATATAGTTAACCTAAAGTTTTGGTACTAAAAATAAACGATATGGCTTATATGTACTTACTCAAATTGAAGTAAAATTCGTTATTTTTACAACTACTTTTTAATAAATTATTATTCAAACACTAATAAGATATAGATTCTTTTTAATGCTAATAGTGGTGCTTGTTTCAAGTAATCAAACCGCTGTTGCTCAATTTTATAATGGAACCAACACTGGTTTTGGTAAAAATAGAGTGCAATTTAAACCGTACGAATGGAAGTTTTATAGGTTTGATAAATATGAAACCTATTTTTATACAGGTGGAAATGATTTAGCAGTTTACACCTCAAAAATTGCCCCAAAACTAATAGAAGACCAGGAGGATTTTTTTGATTTCGACTTAAAAGAAAAAATTCAATTTATTATTTACAATAAGCAATCAGATTTTAAACAAAGTAATATTGGTTTGAGTTTTGAAAATGGAGAAATAGGGGGGATAACTCAAATTTTAGGGTCTAAAGTTTTTATTTATTTCAATGGAAATCATCAAGATTTCGAAAAACAAATAAAAAATGGGATTGCTCATGTGTTAATTAATCAACAAATATATGGAGCTAGTTGGGTGCAAGCCATAAAAAATTCAAGTTTGCTTACAGTTCCAGATTGGTATATTGATGGTCTTACCTCGTATATTTCTGAACCTTGGAGCCCTGAAATAGAAAATAAAGTTAGAGATGGAATTATCAATAATAAATATCAAAAATTTAATCGGTTAAATAGCGAAGATGCCACCATTGCTAGTCATTCTGTTTGGGCTTACATTGCTAATACCTACGGCGATAACGTGATACCTAATATCTTATACATGACTCGCTTAACCCAAAGTATTGATAGAGGTTTTTTATATGTATTAGGTGTTCCTTTAAAAAGGTTGATAAAAGATTGGGTAGAATACTATCAACAGGATTATAAAAATTTACCTGATAATTCCTCAATTTACAAACAATTTGAGCAGTTAAAAATAAAAAAACGTAGAGAATATAAACAATTTAAAGCAAGTCCTGATGGACAATCGTTCGCATTTGTAACTGACCAATTGGGTCAATATAAAATTTATATTTATTATTTGTCCAATCAAAAAAAATATAAGATTTATAAACGCGAATACAAAATGTATCGAGTTAACGACAAATCTTATCCAATACTTGCATGGCATCCTTCAAGTGAAATATTATCGTTTATTACGGAAGAAAAAGGACTACTAATGATGCATTACTTTAACATTAATACTGGAGGAATTGAAGTTAAAGCTTTGTTTAATATGGAAAAGGTGTTGGATTTTGGTTATTCAAATGATGGGAAACAAATGATATTTTCAGGGGTTTTTAATGGACAATCTGACTTATTTCTATATAACATTGCGTCGAATTCACATAAAAATCTTACCCATGATATTTATGATGATTTGAATCCAAAATTTGTTGATAATTCTACCAAAATTGTGTTCTCTTCTAATAGAATTAGCGACAGTTTAGAGGTTAAGTCAAAAAATAAAGATATATTAAATAATCAACTCGATATATGGGTGCTCGATTATACATCTCCAGTAAAATCATTATTTAAAGTTACTAATACGCCAAAAGAATCAGAAATTCAAGCATTTGGAGTAGATTCTGCATTGTATTATCTAGGGTTAAAAAATGGAATTTATAATCGATTTCATGCTGTTAAAGATAGCTTCATAACCAATATAGATACAACAATTCATTATTTTAAATTCTATGAAACCAAGCCAAGCAATCAAAATAATAATAGAGGGATAAGTGAACAAAATATTAGCACTTCTGGTAATTTTACTGAATTGATAGTTGAAAACTATCAATATCATTTGATGAGTAAAGATTATAGCCAACTGTTGATGGCTTATCCAAAAAAAGATTCAATAACAGATATGCCTTATGATTCTGCTGGATTTGAATCAAATAACATTAACAAGTTACCGAATAGAATATTGCTAAAATCTTTACCATTATTAACCGATACCGAAGTTGCTAGTGTTGATATTGAAAAATATATTTTTGAAAAAGAAAAAGAGAAAAAATTCAAACGGACGTATATTTTTGGAAATCAAAAAGAAAATTTAAAAGATAGTATAGACAAAGTATTTAAGTTGCCCAATCAGCGAAATTATAACCTATCTTTTTTTAACGACAATTCTTCTTTAAAGTTAACCAACTCCTTTACCAATCAGGATTACCAGATTTTTACTGGTGGTCCATTTACTGGTCCTGATATAGGAGGAGTTTTGAAACTTGGAATTGTAGATTTATTTGAAGACTATAAATTATTTGGTGGGCTTAGAATGTCGTCTGGTTCAAGAGAATACTTTATGACCCTTCAAAATTTTACTAGCAGACGAGATAAAGAATATACGTTTTCAAGAAGTACTTCTGATGCTACAGATGGATTTGATATTTATGGAGTTACGAGTAATTCATTAAAGTATTCAGTTAAATACCCATTTAGCGAAGTGGCTTCATTGCAATTTACAACTGGAATAAGAAATGATGTTATTGTGGTTAAATCGATTGATAGAACTTCATTGCTTGCAGATAATTTTAATGAGTATAGAGGAATTTTAAAGACTGCTTATGTCTTTGATAACTCACTTCCTAAAATGCTTAACATTTATTATGGTACAAAGTTTAAAATTTTTACCGAATATTACCAAGAAGCATTAGATAAGAATGATCATGTTAATGGTAATACCGCCATTGTTGGATTGGATTTTAGACATTCTTTTAAAATTAGTAGAGAATTAATTTGGGTAAACCGTATTGCAGCAAGTTCATCGTTCGGTAAAGAAAAATTAATTTATTACTTAGGTAGTGTTGATAATTGGCTAGATCAGTTTAGTAATACTAGTCGATTTATAAATCAAGAGGATATAAATACGAATATAAATTACCGTTACCAAGCTTTGGCTTCAAACTTGAGAGGATTCCCTCAAAATATTCGTCGAGGAGCTAATTTTGCTGTAGTTAATAGTGAAGTCCGATTCCCAGTTTTTTCATATTTTATCCGAAGACCAATTCGTTCAAACTTCATTAGGAATTTCCAAGTAATTGGGTTCACAGATGCAGGTATGGCTTGGGATGGGTTAAATCCATATAGCGATGAGAATAGAATTACCAAAGAAATATATAATGATGGGCCATTAACTGTTGTGGTATTTAAAAATTCTTATCCCATAGTTGGTGGTTATGGCTTTGGTGTAAGGTCAACTGTATTGGGGTATTTTTTAAGAGCCGATTGGGCTTGGGGAGTTGAAAATGGAGTCTCAAATGATAAACCTGTGTTTTACTTATCGCTTAGTTTAGATATATAATTATGGAACAACTTAAAAATCTAATTAAACAAAAAGCTGAAGCCTATAAAGAAGAGGTGGTAGCAATAAGAAGATGTATTCATCAAAATCCTGAATTATCTTTTAACGAAGTTAACACGGCTAATTTTGTTGAGCAAAAATTAAAAGAATTTGGCATAACAGAAATTAAAAGATTAACGAATACAGGAGTGGTTGCATTAATTCAAGGAAAAAATCCAGCTTCTAAAATTATTGCTCTAAGAGCAGATTTAGATGCGCTTCCAATTCAAGAAGAAAATAAATTAGATTATACTTCAAAAATCAATGGAGTAATGCATGCCTGTGGGCACGATGTTCATACCTCATCGTTACTCGTTGCGGCTAAAATCTTACAAGAATTAAATACTCAGTTTGATGGCACAGTTAAGTTAATTTTTCAACCTGGTGAAGAAAAATTGCCTGGAGGTGCATCGTTGATGATTAAAGATGGGGTATTAAAAAATCCAATACCAGCATCAATTATTGGGCAACATGTATATCCTGAACTTGAAGCTGGAAAAGTCGGGTTTAAATCGGGAATGTACATGGCATCTACCGATGAAATATATGTAACCGTTAATGGTAAAGGAGGTCATGCTGCTTTACCCCATCTACTTATTGATCCTGTATTAATTACTTCACATATTATTGTTGCATTACAACAAATTGTTAGTAGAACTAACAAACCAATAACACCAAGTGTTTTATCATTTGGAAAAGTTATTGCGAATGGAGCAACCAACGTTATTCCAAATCAAGTCTTTATGGAAGGAACATTTAGAACAATGGATGAGGAATGGAGAGCTATAGCTCATGTTAAAATGAAAAAAATGGCTGAGTCAATTGCCGAAAGTATGGGGGGAAGTTGTGAATTCAATATTGTAAATGGATATCCATTTTTGGTTAATGAAGAAAACTTGACTGGTAGATTAAAAGCTGCTGCAATTCAATTTCTTGGAAAAGAAAATGTGGTGAATCTAGAACTTAGAATGACAGCAGAAGACTTTGCCTATTACTCCCAAGTAATTCCTGCATGTTTTTATCGGTTAGGGATTAGAAATGATGATAAAAAAATAACAAATGGATTACATACCTCAACATTTAATATTGATGAAGATGCACTAGTAACAAGTGTTGGATTAATGACTTGGTTTGCAATTAACGAATTAATCAACTAAAAAAAAATTGTTTGTAAAAAAAATCGATTAAAGCCTCTTTTTTTTCTACATTTGTTGCATTACGAACTATTAAAACAAATATATATATTATGGGTAGAGGTGATAAAAAAACAAAAAAAGGTAAAATTTCGATGGGAAGCTATGGCGTAACACGAAAAAGAGAAGCAACTAAAGCAGTTGTTGTAAAACCTAAGCCAAAAAAGGAAGTTGCTGCTAAAACTGATTCAATTGCAGAAAAAGCTCCAGCTAAAAAAACAGTAGCGAAGAAAGAAACCGTAAAAAAACCGGCTACAAAGAAAGCTCCGGCTAAAAAATAAATGTTAAAAAAAAGCCCTACAAAATTTGTAGGGCTTTTTTTTTATTCCTTTTCAGGTTCTGAATTGTTTTTCTTTTTCTTACCTTTTGTAATTCCAATTACAAGTTCTTCCGTATTTTCAAGTTGATCAACCAGAATAATATCTCCCTCTGTTAATTTAGATTGAATAATTTCTTCTGCTAATGGGTCTTCCAAATATTTTTGGATAGCTCTTTTTAATGGGCGAGCACCATAATTAGTATCATAACCTTTATCCGCAATAAAATCCTTTGCCTTGTCCGTTAATTTAATTTGATACCCTAATTCGATAATTCGTTTATATAAATTTTCTAATTCAATATCAATAATTTTATGAATATCTTCTTTAGAAAGATGGTTAAACATCACTACATCATCAATTCTATTTAAAAATTCAGGAGCAAAAGCTTTTTTCAATGCATTTTGAATTACCGAAGCAGTGTGGTCATCAGCACTTTCTTTTTTTGCAGTGGTAGTAAAACCTACACCTTGACCAAAATCCTTTAATTGACGAGAGCCTATATTTGAAGTCATGATGATAATGGTATTTTTAAAATTTACTTTTCTACCTAAACTATCGGTTAATTGACCATCATCTAGTGCTTGTAACAAAATATTAAATACATCTGGATGAGCCTTTTCAACTTCATCTAACAATACAATAGAGTAGGGTTTTCTTCGAACTTTCTCTGTCAATTGTCCACCTTCCTCATAACCAACGTAGCCAGGAGGAGCACCAACTAATCTTGAAACAGCAAATTTTTCCATGTATTCACTCATATCTATTCTGATTAACGCATCTTCAGAATCAAACAAGTATTTTGCTAACACTTTAGCAAGTTGAGTTTTTCCCACACCAGTAGGTCCTAAAAATATAAACGAGCCAATTGGTTTGTTTGGATCTTTTAATCCAGCACGATTACGTTGAATAGCTTTAACAACTTTTTTAATTGCATCATCTTGCCCAATAACTTTTCCTTGTAAAAGTTCATACATTTTGAACAATTTATCACCTTCAGCTTGTGCAATACGTTGAGTAGGAATGCCAGTCATCATCCCAACCACTTCAGCTACATTATCTTCAGAAACAGTCTCTTTATGAGATTTAGTTTCCTCGTCCCATGCATTTTTTGCTGATTCTAATTCTTTTAAAAGGTTACGTTCAGTATCTCTTAATTGAGCAGCTTCTTCATATTTTTGACTTCTAACTACTTGGTTCTTTTGTACTTTTATATCTTCTATTTTTTTCTCGATTTCTAAAATATTTTTAGGTACTTTAATGTTGGTAATATGAACTCTTGCTCCCGCTTCATCTAAAGCATCCAATGCTTTATCAGGTAAGTGTCTATCCGTAATATATCTATCGGTTAATTTTACACACGCTTCAATGGCTTCTGGAGTATATGTAACATTGTGATGCGTTTCATATTTTTCTTTTACATTGTTGAGAATAGTAATGGTTTCTTCGACCGAAGTTGGTTCAATAAGCACTTTTTGAAATCTTCGTTCTAATGCGCCATCTTTTTCAATGTATTGACGATATTCATCTAAAGTTGTAGCTCCAATACATTGTAATTCTCCTCTAGCTAAAGCAGGTTTAAACATATTTGATGCATCCAACGAACCTGAAGCTCCTCCAGCCCCTATTATCGTATGAATTTCATCAATAAATAAGATAATATCAGGTGATTTTTCTAATTCATTCATTACTGCTTTCATTCGTTCTTCAAACTGACCTCTATATTTGGTACCTGCTACCAGAGAAGCTAAATCAAGTGTGACAATTCGTTTTCCAAACAAAACTCGTGATACTTTCTTTTGAATTATTCTTATAGCCAACCCTTCTGCAATGGCTGACTTACCAACACCTGGTTCTCCTAACAAAATAGGGTTATTCTTTTTTCTTCGAGATAATATTTGAGAAACACGTTCTATTTCTTTTTCTCTACCAACAATTGGGTCTAATTTACCTTCTTCTGCATACCTTGTTAAATCTCTACCGAAATTGTCTAATACTGGAGTTTTCGATTTTACATCCACTGGTTTTTGAGGAGCAGCACCCGAACCTCCACCCATAAAGCTTTTACCATCATCGTCGTCATCATTGTCAGATGGAAATTCTGCTTTAGGAGTTTGATCTTCTTCTACTAAGTTAAGAATCATGATTTCTTCTTTAACATCGTTATACGATATATTTAATTGCCCTAAAACTTTAGTTGCAACACTATTCTCTTCTTTTAAAATAGACAACAACAAGTGTTCGGTTCCAATAATATTGTTTTTAAACATTTTAGCTTCAAGATAAGTTATTTTTAATACTTTCTCGGCTTGTTTGATTAAAGGGATGTTCGACATAAAATTGTTCGACGCAATTTCACCAGATTTTGTAGCACTTTCTAACATTGAACGTAGTATTTTAACGTCTACTCCTAACGATTTAAGTATTTTTATAGCTAACCCGTTTCCTTCACGAATAATACCAAGCAAAAGATGCTCAACACCAATGTAATCATGCCCAAGTCTTAACGCTTCTTCTTTACTATACGTAATAACATCTTTTACTTTTATTGAAAAATTTGCATCCATAAATTTTTTGTTTTTGTGTAATTACAATGATTAAAATTACGACTTCTTGCTTTATTTCAAAAGTAAATATATAGTATTTAAAGAAAGGTGATTAATATTTCTCATTTTTCAACAAAAATTTGTTAGTAAGTAAGTGTATTTTTTTAGGTCGAAACCTTTTTTTAATGTGTATTTTCGAGGGTCTTAAAAATAAGACTTCTTATCAATAATAATTAAACAAAAAATATGGCTGAGGGAGAAAAAATAATTAAAATAAATATTGATGATGAAATGAAATCTGCCTACATCGATTATTCGATGTCAGTTATCGTTTCAAGAGCATTACCAGACGTTAGAGATGGGTTAAAACCAGTTCATAGAAGAATACTTTTTGGCATGATGGAATTGGGCGTTAGATCGAACAGCGCCTATAAGAAATCAGCGAGAATTGTTGGGGAAGTTTTAGGTAAATATCATCCACATGGTGATACTGCTGTGTATGATGCCATGGTTAGAATGGCTCAAGAATGGTCGCTTCGTTATATGTTGGTTGATGGTCAAGGTAACTTTGGCTCAGTTGATGGTGATAGTCCTGCGGCTATGAGATACACAGAGGCACGACTTCGTAAAATCGCAGAAGAAATGCTTGCCGATATTGACAAAGAAACGGTAGATTTTAAATTGAACTTCGACGATTCATTAGAAGAACCAACGGTTCTACCATCAAAAATCCCTGGATTATTAGTAAATGGTGCTTCTGGTATTGCTGTTGGCATGGCTACGAATATGGCTCCCCATAATTTAACTGAGGTTGTTGATGGTATAATTGCTTATATTAATAACAGAGATATTGATATCGAAGGATTAATGCAACATGTTAAAGCCCCAGATTTTCCAACAGGAGGTATTATTTACGGTTATGGTGGGGTAAAAGAAGCTTTTGAAACCGGAAGAGGTAGAATTGTTATGCGTGCAAAAACAGAATTAGAAGAGGTTGGTTCTGGTAGAATGCAGATTATTGTTACAGAAATCCCTTATCAAGTAAATAAAGCTGAAATGATTAAAAAAACAGCTGACTTGATAAATGAAAAGAAGATTGAAGGAATTTCTGATCTTAGAGATGAGTCAGATAGAAATGGAATGCGTATAGTCTATGAATTAAAAAGAGAGGCAATTGCCAATGTTGTATTAAACAATTTATTTAAATATACAGCGTTACAAACCTCATTTAGTGTAAATAACATTGCATTAGTTAAAGGAAAGCCAATGATGTTAAATCTAAAAGATTTAATTGTTGAATTTGTAGAGTTTAGACATGAGGTAGTAGTAAAACGAGCTCAATACGATTTACGAAAAGCAGAAGAACGAGCTCATATATTAGAAGGTTTGATCATTGCTTCAGATAACATTGACGAAGTAATAAAAATAATTAGAGCATCAAATAGTCCTGACGAGGCCAGAGAGAAATTAATGGAGCGTTTTAACTTGTCTGATATTCAATCAAGAGCAATAGTTGAAATGCGTTTAAGACAATTAACAGGATTAGAGCAGGACAAACTTAGAGCAGAATTCGAACAAATCATGAAATTAATAGAAGATTTGAAAGATATTTTAGCTAACGAAGCTCGAAGAATGCAAATCATAATTGATGAGCTTATTGACATTAAAGCACGATATGGTGATGAACGAAAAAGTGAAATTGAATATGCTGGTGGAGATTTTAGTATCGAAGATATGATTCCAGATGAAGATGTGGTGATTACTATTTCTCATTTAGGTTATATGAAACGTACTTCATTATCTGAATATAAACTTCAAAATAGAGGAGGGGTTGGTTCAAAAGGAACTGCAACGCGTGATGAAGATTTCTTAGAACAACTTTTTGTAGCTACAACACATAATTATTTATTAGTATTTACCGCCAAAGGTAAATGTTATTGGATGCGTGTATTTGAAATACCAGAAGGAACAAAACAATCAAAAGGTAGAGCCATTCAAAATCTTATAAATATTGAACCTGACGATAAAGTACTTGCATATATCAATGTAAAAGACATAAAAGATGAAGCGTATATCAATAATAACTTCATTATTATGTGTACGAAAAAAGGCATCATCAAAAAAACTACACTAGAAGCATACTCTAGACCTAGAGCAAATGGAATTAATGCAATAACCGTTAGAGAAGGAGATAGCCTTTTAGAAGCAAAATTAACATCGGGTAAAGATGAAATTATTATGGCTATTAAATCAGGTAGAGCTATTCGATTTAACGAAGAAAAAGTTCGTCCAATGGGAAGAAATGCTTCTGGAGTAAGAGGAGTTTCGTTACCACCTAATGGAGAAGTAATAGGTATGATTACTATAACAGATCCACAAGAAAATATATTGGTGGTTTCTGAAAACGGTTACGGAAAACGTTCTAACATCGAAGATTACCGAGTTACAAACCGTGGTGGAAAAGGTGTTAAAACCTTAAATATTACAGAAAAAACAGGTGATTTAATTGCCATTAAAAATGTTACTGATGACGATGATTTAATGATTATCAATAAATCTGGTATTATTATCCGATTGGCTGTAAATAATTTAAGGGTTATGGGACGTGCCACCCAAGGTGTTCGATTAATTAATTTACGAAATGGCGATGGTATTGCCGCAGTAACAAGAGTTGGTAAAAGCGAAGAAGAAGTTATTTTAGATGAAGAAGGAAATGTAATATCAACATCTTTACCTCATAATAATTTGGAAAGCGACAACAATGGCAAGGATGTTGATAATACTGCCAACGATACAATAATTGATGAATAATAAATTTATAAAATGAAAAAATCTATTTTAACGCTAACAACTTTGCTGTTAAGTTCTTTAGTATTTGCCCAAAAGGCTCAAGTAGTAAGTGCATTTAATTACAATAAAGCATACGAACGTTCTCATAAATGTAGCGAATTACAAAACGGCTTAACAGCAATAAATCAAGCTATAGAAGACCCTGCTGCTAAAGAATGGGCAAAAACTTGGTATTACAGAGGTAATTTATATTTTAATGTGATTGCTAGTAAATCTGTTAAAGACCAAGAAATTTGTACCAATATAGATGCAGATGCTCTTGAAAAATGTACTGATTCTTATTTGAAAGCCCTTGTTTTAAATTTTCAAGACCCTGAATTAAAAAAGCTCAACCTTGAGAAAGATGAAGATGTAATGAAATTTTTTATGGCATTTCAAAATAAAAGCAAAGTAGATGATGAAATGTACACCATGGATATTATGGGTGGAAAAATGCCTGGATTAGCTGGAGAATACGGTAATAAAGGAATTACTGAATTCCAAAAGAAAGATTATAAAGCTGCACAGGAAAGTTTTGGTAAATCGATGATGCTTAGCCAATTTACCGGAAAAATGGACACCATGATGATGTACAACACCGCTTTAGCTTCAGATTTGGCTGGCGATAACACTACTGCTAAACAAGTGTACGAAGGATTAATTATGTTAAAGTACAATGTTGATGGAAATGGTCCTGGTCTTTATCGTTCTTTAGCAAATATCTATACCAAAGAAGATAATAAAGAAAAAGCCCAAGAAATCATTAAAAAAGGAAGATTAGCGTATCCAAATGATTACAATTTAATTGTTACTGAATTAGATGGTTATTTAGCTGCTGGTAAACACCAAGAAGCACTAACTAACTTAAATTTAGCAATTACCAATAATCCAAAAAATGAAGTGTTATTTTTTGCTAGAGGAACAGTTTATGAAAATTTAAAACAAGAAGATAATGCTATTTCCGATTATAAAAAAGCCATTGAATTAAAACCTAATTATTACGATGCTAATTTCAATTTAGGGGCCTTTTATTTCAATAAAGGTGCTGAAATAATTAATACTGCTAATGCTTTACCTTACAACGAGACCAAAAAATTTGATGCTTTAAAAGCGGATGCTAAAAAATTATTCGAAACTTCAATTCCTTACATTGAAAAAGCAAATCAAATAAATCCTCAAGATGTAGATACCGCTAATATGTTAATTAAAGTATATACTCAAACTGAGCAATACGATAAAGCAAAAGCCATCAAGGCTAAATATTAATAACATAGCTTAATTATTGAATGAAAAGGAAGGTTGAAAAATCTTCCTTTTTTTTTTAATGATTTGAAAAAGAATAAACAAAAACCCAGACACTAAAAATAATAAGAATAACTCCAAATACGCGGTAAATTTTTATTAAATAACTTGGATTAAGTATGGTTTTAATTCGATGAGCTAAAACCACTTTTGAAAATTCTATTGTAAATATTCCTAACAATGCTGAGCCCAAAAAAAGAAAAACATTAGTAGTACCTGAATATGTTGTTTCAGCAATACCAATAATACCAATCCATACTACAAAAACAAATGGATTTACAAAGTTGATTAAAAATCCTTGAGTAAAAAAAGAAAAATAATTACGTTTAGTCAGTTTTATTTTTTCGGTGGATTGAGGTAACATTTGAGGCTTTAAAATAAATTTAATACCTAAAAATAATAATATTAATGCTCCAAATATTCCTAACCATAACTGATTTTGTGTGTTCTTAAAAAATGGAATAGCGCCAAAAGAACAAATAGAAATACACGAAAAATCAGCAAATACAATACCTAATGCCACAAATACACCTGACCAAAACCCAGCTTCAAGGGTTGATTTAAGTAAATAAAAGAACACCGGACCTAAAAAGATAACAAATCCTAAACCTAATAAATATCCATGAAGTATTGCCATAGATAACAAATTTATGAAATTTTAAATGCTAAACTATTTTGAAGTTCAATTAATATATCTTGTCTAACTATTTTTTTTACAGCAATAAAATATATTTTTTGGATGAGATATTTAATGCGAAAGGACTTCAGCTAGGTTTAATAATTCCATATTAATGGTTTGATGGTGTTTAATCGCTTTATCAAAAGGAGTGAAACTGATATCTCTATGGGTTACACCAACCATTAAATTAGTTTTGCCGCTAATTAACGCATTCACAGCAGCATTTCCTAACCTACTTGCTAACACTCTGTCTAATGCAGATGGGCTTCCTCCACGTTGAATATGGCCTAAAACTGTAACTTTAGTATCATATTCAGGGCAAACTAACTTTACTTGTTTTGCCACATTATAAGCGCCACCCAATTCTTCTCCTTCTGCAACAATAATTATCATACTTTGTTTGTGTTGTCTTGAGTTACTTTGTAAACGATCAATTAAGGTATCTATATAGGTAGGTGTTTCTGGAACTAGAATAGCTTCAGCACCAACACCAATACCACTTCTTAATGCAATAAACCCTGCATCACGACCCATAACTTCTACAATGAACAAACGATTATGCGAACTAGCGGTATCTCTAATTTTATCTACAGCCTCTACAACTGTATTTAAAGCAGTGTCATATCCAATACAGTAATCTGTACCATACAAATCATTATCTATGGTTCCAGGTATTCCAATAAATGGAATTTTAAATTCTTGGTTAAATATTTTTGCTCCAGTAAAAGTTCCATCTCCTCCAATGGCTACAATACCATCGAGGTTATATTTTACAATATTATCATATGCATGTTGCCTGCCTTCTTTTTGATGAAATGCTAAACAACGGGCACTTCTTAATACTGTTCCTCCACGTTGAATTATGTTACTTACATCTTTACTCAACAATGCTTTTATATTGCCTTCTATCAAGCCTTTATAACCTTCATAAATTCCATATGGTTCAATATGATTATATAAGCATGTTCTTACAACAGCTCTAACAGCAGCATTCATTCCTGGAGAATCTCCTCCCGACGTAAAAACGCCAATTTTTTTCATGATTTTTATGATTAAATTACTTGATAAAGTTAATGAATTGAATGGTTATGTGGATGAAATTATAAATTTTCAGTTTCCCTTTTTCTTTTACTTCCATCATACATTTTGTAATTCATTAGTCTACATTCTAAATTACCATTGAATAATTTTATTTTTCTACTTGGTTTTAGTCCAACTTTTTTTAAAGCTTCCATATTGGAGCTAATAAACCATGCACTATATCCATTGTATTGCTTTTTTAAGGTGTCTCCAAAAGTTTTATATAATTCATCTACATTCTCTCCAATACGCTCTCCATATGGCGGATTGCTGATAATAACACCTTCATCTTTTGGGGCCACAAAATCTTTAAAATCTTTTTTATGCAATTCAATAATATCGCTTAATCCTGCACTAGAAATATTTGCTCTTGCCATACCAAGCGCTCTACCAGATATATCTACTCCAATAATTTTATGTTGTGAAATTTTTTGATGTTTAATCGCCTCTTTTTTTAGTTGTTCAAAAATTGATGAGTTGTAGTTTTTCCAATTCATAAAACCAAATTGGTTTCGTTTAATGTTTGGGGCAATATTTTTGACTATCATGGCGGCTTCAATTAACAATGTTCCAGAACCACAAAACAAATCGATAAAAGTTGAATTTTTATCCCAATCGCTCAATAAGATTAAACCAGCAGCTAAATCCTCTTTGATTGGTGCAATACTTTGGCTATCCTTGTAACCTCTTTTAAATAAAGGATCTCCAGAACTGTCAATACTTAATGTACAGTTATTTTCTGCATCAATGTGTAAATTAATTCTGATATCAGGATTTTCAGTATCAATGTTCGGGCGAACATTATATAAATCTCTAAACTGATCAACAATGGCATCTTTTGCTTTAAATGCAGCATATTTAGTATGATTGAACAAGGGTGAAAATACCGTAGAATCAATTAGAAAGGTTTGATTAACCGAAAAATACTTATCCCATTTAATAAGTTTAACTTTATTGTATAAGTCGGTATCGCTGGTTATTTTAAATGTTTCAAGTGGTACAATAATTCTAGTAGCAGTTCTTAGCCATAAGTTTATTTTATATAAATCCGTTAGATTTCCTGTAAAACTTACTGCTCGATTTCCAATAATTGCATTATTAATTCCAAGTTCAACCAATTCTTTAATTACCACTTCTTCCAAACCAAAAGAAGTTTTGATAATTATTTTAAATTCTTTTTCATTTATCATGCTCCAAATGTACTATTAAACTGATTATTAGTTTGATAATATTTTTTTAAAAAATTATTGTTGTTTTAAATTTTAAGTATAATTGTGTAACAATTCATTTATAAATAGAGTATTGAATTTACTACATTTTATGTGAATTTTATTTTACTATAAAACAAATAAATGATACATCCAAACACTGAAGTTCGCCTTGTAAGTCCCGAGATTGGTCTTGGCGTTTTTGCTACTGCCTTTATTCCAAAAGGTACAATTACTTATGTTATGGACGAAATGGAACTGGTTTACCCAGAAGGGCATAGATTTCTTACAGATAGCCATTATCGAAAACATGTGGAAAAATTTTCCTATACCGATCAAAATGGAACTAGAATAGTAAGTTGGGATCTAGCTAAATACATGAATCATTATTGTGATAGAAATTCAATAAGCACTGGATATGGGTTTGAAATTGCTATTAAAGACATTCAAACTGGCGAACAAATTACTGATGACTACGGTGCTTTAAACATTGAGGAGTCTATGAAATGTTACTGTGGTAAATCAAATTGTAGAGGAGTTATTAACCCTGATGATTTAGTTTCTTTTGCAAAAGAATGGGATAAAGAAATAATGCCAGCAATAAAAAATATAAAAAATGTTGAACAACCATTGTATTATTATGTTGATGATGTTACCAAAAATAATTTAGAAAATTTTTTAAAATCTGGACAAAATTTTTCTTCAGTTAAAAACCTTTATTACGATAGGTTAAAGATATACAAATAACAGGGCAAGCTCCCACTTTTACATTTAAGACTTTCAGCAAATACTTTTCACTCCATCCAGCTTTAAGGCTTTTACCTGCAATTCCTGGCTTCTCTGATTTTCGTTTTTCAATAAATTTAAAGCAATTTTTAGAGGTATTGAGTAATTCTGAGCAGCATCTTTATTTCTTTTTCTTGATGCATCTTCTGAGAAAGCAACATCTAATGTCCAATGTAGTTTATTTTCAACTTCCCAATGAGATCGAATGTTTTGTTGGTAGTTTTTAGCATTATCTTGTAAGCTTGAAATATAGTACCTTGTTAATGTCTAATTAATAGTACCACCTTGTTAATGTCTAATTATATGACAAATGGAATGAAATGGAATTCATGAGAACCTTAATTTAAAATAAAAAAGACTCGAATAAAATGATATACCAATTAAATCTAATCGCTTTAGAATTCAATATTTTTATATTTGTGTAGAATTATATTGAATACGAGAATCCTTCGATACAATTCCGATGAAAAATCAGAATCACTCAGGATGACAGCCAGAGCGAAAGATTGTGCGTTCTATTTACCCGCCAGGGCGAAACGAAGTGCAGACATAATAAGAATTATAAGAAAAA
>JAVHRO010000027.1:0-4845 GCA_036171675.1 Vicingus sp.
GTGTTTTTTGGCAAGTAAATCAAATTTGTTTTTTGGAATAAAATCAATTAATTGTTTGAAAATCGGCTGACCGACAAACTTTTTTTCAATATCTTTGGAACTCATATCTTTTGGGTTTAGTCACGCAAAAAGTATGAAAAAAAGGGCTTACTGTTAAAAGTAGCCCTTTATCTTTAAAATATTTTGTCGGTTAGTAGTGTTTTTAAATAATAAAACATGGCAACATTAGACGGAAAACGTTCATTTGGAAGCATAGGCGAAACAAGGGTAACCTTTATCGAAAAAAACGTGGATGCCAATAGAAAAGAGGTCTTAAAAAAATTATTAGAACACAATGGATTAGAAGTGATAATTGATGCTCCTGAGCCAAAAACTCCTGAAGACCCACAATTATATACAGTAGGGGTTACTGATATGACTTTTAATCCAACCATAACAATTTTTGAACGGAAATTAAAAACACTTGACGGTAAGATAGCTAACCAAGATTATTGGTTTCAAAGAAATGAAGAAACCAATCCGAAATATTGGAAAATCAACTAATTTTAAGGGGGTTTTGATTAAACTTTAATTCTGGTATAATTTCTATATAATTAGCTCAATAAAACATTTGTTTATTGGCAATTTAGTTACTTTTGCTCCCATAAAATTATAGCCATGAAAGACCACTCAAAAATGAAATTTGCCACCAAAGCGATTCACGCAGGTTTAGAACCTGATTCAGCAACTGGAGCAATTATGACTCCTATTTATCAAACTTCAACATACGTACAAAAAGGCGTTGGAAATCACAAGGGATATGAGTATTCTAGAACGTTAAATCCAACTCGTCATGCCTTAGAGAAAAATTTGGCAGCCATTGAAAATGGTAAGTTTGGTGCTTGTTTTGGCTCAGGTTTGGCTGCAATGGATTGTGTTATTAAAATATTAAAACCTGGAGATGAAGTAATTTCAACTAACGATTTATATGGAGGCTCCTATAGAATATTTAAAACCATTTATGAAAAATATGGCATAAAGTTTCATTTTGTACCTATGCAAGATGTTAAGTTTATCGAAGAAAAAATAAACGCAAACACCAAATTGGTTTGGGTGGAAACTCCAACCAACCCTATGATGAATATTATTGATATTGAAGCGGTTAGTAAGTTAACCAAACCTAAAAATATTTTATTGGCAGTTGATAATACTTTTGCTTCTCCATATATACAGAACCCTTTAGATTTGGGTGCGGATATCGTTATGCATTCGGTAACTAAATATTTAGGTGGACATTCCGATGTGGTAATGGGAGCTTTAATTTGCAACGATGAAACGTTAGCTAAAGAAATTTATAGAATTCAAAATAGTAGTGGTGCTGTTTGTGGTCCTCAAGACTCTTTTTTGGTTTTAAGAGGTATTAAAACATTGCATTTACGAATGGAAAGACATTGCGAAAATGGAGAAAAAATTGCTCATTTTTTAGTAAAACATCCAAAAATTGATAAAGTATATTGGCCAGGTTTTCCAACGCATCCAAACCATGATGTCGCTAAAAAACAAATGAGAGGTTTTGGTGGTATGATTTCATTTACTTTGAAAGGAAATAAATTGGAAGATGCTCACCGAATTGTTAAAAATGTTCAAATTTTTTCTTTAGCAGAATCATTGGGTGGTGTTGAATCGTTAATTGGTCATCCTGCAACAATGACTCATGCATCTATTCCAAAAGCAGAACGTGAAAAAAGTGGGGTTGTTGATTCACTAATACGATTAAGTGTTGGAGTTGAAGCTGTTGAAGATTTGATTGCTGACTTAGAACAAGCATTGAACAGTTAACTATTGGCAATTCAAAGTCAACAAGAAACAAGCAACAAAAAAAATATGAATTATTATTTTGTAACTGGTTCCAGCAAGGGTTTGGGGAAAGCTATTGCAGAATTGTTGTTGCAAAACGAAAACAATTTTGTTTTTGGATTTTCAAGAAGCACTACTATTAATCACCAGCGGTACTACCATAAACACATCGATTTTGCGAATCTTGAAATGGTTCAAAAAATGAAATTTCCGGAGTTAAAAGATGCTGAAAAGCTTGTGCTCATAAATAACGCTGGAGTTCTTAGTAAAGTAAAACATCTAGGAAATTTAGATTCTCAAAACATTATTGACGCCTTCACAATTAACCTGATTGTTCCAACCATTTTAACAAACGAGTTTATTAAAATGTATCAACAAAATAGTGTCCCAAAAGTAATCGCCAATATTAGTTCGGGAGCAGGAAGAACGGTTATTGATGGTTGGGGAGTTTATTGCGCATCGAAAGCTGGTATAGATATGCTTAGTCAAGTTGTTCAGGAAGAATCGAATATCAACAAAAATAACATCACCGTGTTAAGTATTGCTCCTGGTATAATCGATACCGAAATGCAGCAAGAAATTAGAAAAGTTGATGAGACCAATTTTTCAAATTTGGCGCGGTTTATCGAATACAAAAAAAATGGTGATTTAGCCAGAGCTGAAGACACTGCAAAAAAAATAATGCAATTTATTGTTGACCAAACTTTACAAAAAAGTGTTGTTTGTTCTGTTCGAAATTTAACAAAACAGTAAAAATTTGACCATTTATCCCAAAATTTAGACCGTTAATCAAATCAAGTATTTTTGGTTTAAAAAAAATCCTATATTTGATATAGTTGATAATATGAAATTTATCAAGCTTATTTATCTAAAATAAAAATTATGAAAAAAACGATACTCTCTTTAATGGGTTTAAGCTTAATGTTATTTTTTAACGATGCTTCTGCTCAAAAAAATGGTGTTTGCTATACAGACGAACATAACGCGGCTCTTCAGCAACAAAATCCAAGTTTAATTATTCAACAGCAAGATGTAGAAGATTACATTGCTAATTTTAAATCAACCTATGATCCAACTTCTAAAAAAGTTACCATTATTATTCCTGTAGTAGTTCATAACGTTACCCATGATGGTGGTCAAGGGTATGTTTCTAAAGCTACTATCGAAGCCCAAATTAACAAAATGACCACTGATTATAAAGCATTAAATGCTGACTTGTCTTCAGTAAGACCATTATTTCAGCCCTATATTGCTGCTTTAGATGTTGAATTTCGGTTGGCTCGTATCGATCCAAATGGAAATTGTACAGAAGGTATAACAAGGGATGAGTCTCCATATAGTTATAATACTAGTGTTTCTACTGCAGAAAATGTTAAAGCAGTAAATTACTGGAATAGCAAAAAGTATTTCAACATTTGGGTTATTGATGCTATACAAGCCAACACTGATGGTTCATACGTTGCTGGTTATGCTCAATTTCCTACTAGTGGAATTAACAGTACATATGGCGTAGTATGTGTTAACCAAAACTTTAGTGGTAGCGACCGAACAATGACGCATGAAGTTGGTCATTGTTTAAATTTATTTCATACATTCCAAGGAAATTGTGGATCAAGTTGTGGTAATTCTGGTGATATGTGCTGCGATACCCCACCAACGAGTAATGGTGGATTTGATTGTTCCACTACAGGAAACACTTGTACAAATGACAATACTGGAGGATCTCCTTATGGTGGTGATGTAGTTGATCAATTTGAAAACTATATGAGCTATTCAAGTTGTACCCATATGTTTACGTTAGATCAGAAAACAAGAATGATGGCAACTCTAAACTCAACAAACACCTCAACAGGTTTGGCTCAATTATCAACACCTTCAAATCTTACAGCAACTGGAGTGGCTGACCCTTATGTGTCTACTCCAATTTGTGTTCCACTAGGTGCAGATTTTACATACAACAAACAATATTTATGTGAAGGAGAGTCAGTTACTTATGCGGATTTAAATACCTATAATGCTACACCAACATTATGGAATTGGTCATTTACAGGCGGCACACCTAACTCTAGTAATGTTGCCTCTCCTGTTATAACATACAATACGGTTGGAACATATAGTGCAACCTATTCTCCAGGAACTACTGCAGGATTTGCAACCCCAATTACAAAAACTAATATTATTACCGTAAGCACTATTTTGGCCAATTTCATGATGCCTTACGTTGAAGGAATGGAAAATACCACAAGTTTTAATAACGATTGGACCATCCAAACACAAAGTGGGAATGGATGGCAAAACTCTACTGTTGCTGCCGCTACAGGAACACGTTCGTTAAGAGTTAACAATCTTGGAAATAGTGCAAACGACGTAACTGAAGCCGTGTCATCATCCATTGATTTGACTACTATGACGTCGCCACAATTAACGTTTAAAACTGCTTATGCGAAAAAAGCCACAGGAAGTAGCAATGATCAATTAATCATATATTCTAGTATCGATTGTGGTGCTTCATGGCAAATACGTACGGTAAAAACAGCAAGTTATTTATCTACACTTTCAACACCTACTGATTTGGCTTACACTCCAACAGCTGGTCAATGGAAAGAAACCATTGTAAGTTTATCAACCTTAGCGACACAAGCCAATGTTCGATTTAAGTTTTACTTTAAAAATAATGGTGGAAACAATATTTATTTAGATGATATTAACATTAATGGTGCTGTTGGATTAAAAGAAACTCCAACGGTGAATAGTTTTAGAGTATATCCAAATCCTATGAACGAAAGTGCCGTTATTTCTTATAATATTGTTAACGAGGTAAAAAACCTTAAAATTTCGCTTAGAGATGTTTTGGGTAAAGAAGTAATTAGTATAGTGAATGGTCAACATTTTAGCAGTGGAAAATACACTTTAAATATTGATAAAGAACAAAAATTAAAAGCTGGTCTTTATTTTATCGAATTTAATGCGGATAACAATATTATTACAGAAAAATTAATAGTTAAATAG
>JAVHRO010000028.1:0-4799 GCA_036171675.1 Vicingus sp.
ACTAAGATAAATTTGTTGCTAACAAAGGATTGTGGAAGGTTTCGAACACTTGTGGCGGAACGCTCGCGACAACTCTAGGTCTTACTATTAATCAACACCAAACTAATCTCCTTCAAATCAAACTCGCTGAGTTGGTTGTTTATTTCCACCTGTAATTTCCCAACCGAAGAAATTCCTCGAATTATTCCTGTAACATGTTCGTTATTTATAAAGTATTGTAAAGGTTTTTGGTAACTCTACTCATCTTAGAGTAAAGAAATGGATAGATAATAGATTTTGGGGTGTATCTACGAAATACTTACAACAATATTTAAACTGGTACAGAATGAAAGAACTCCTAAAGAATAGCACTCACTTAGCCAAGGACTTCTCTGTAAAGACAACCGAAGACATAACAGCTAGTTTGAAGTTTAAACAAATACAGCATAATTATGAAAAATTAAATATCAACACTAATTTAAACTAGAGCCGTGAAAATAAATAATAGACCAAGAAAAAATCTAAATTTTGAAAAGCCTGTAAAACTATTTTATAACTTTATAAACCAAAAGTTGCATTTGATACTTGAATCTACCAGATGGAAAAAAAAATGAATTTTTAGGTATAGAATTAAAAAAAATAGCGTAATTTTAACAAGATTTAAGAAAATCGTTTAAGGGTTCTATGATTTTTTTGAATCAAAATAAAAAAAATGAATTTTTAGAACCCACCTTAATTTAAAAATGTTCTTTTTATCATTTAGTTTTTCTAAATTTCATTGATAAGTGATACTATATGAAATGTAATAAACTTTTAAAAAAACTCATCACTTATTTATAGTGATTAAATCAATTACTAACTAAAAATTACAATTATGATCAAAAAAAATTTAACATTAATTATTGCAATTGGTTTTCTTTGGATAGGAAAAGCGAATGCACAATGTAACGCAGATTTTAATAGAAATCCTAACATTGTCTGTATTGGTGAACCTGTAGTGTTTTTTGATTTATCAACAGGTGGTAGTAATCCAAAGACATGGTCATGGAACTTTGGACCAGGTGCAACACCTGCAACTTTTAACGGTCAAAATCCACCAACAGTAACTTATTCTACTATTGGAACAAAAACAACTACGTTAACATACACTACAAATAGCGGTGGTTGTTCTAATGTGAAACAAAGAAATGTTGAAGTTGTCACTCAGCCAACTATTACATTTACTTCTAACAGTCCACAGTGTGTTGGACAACAGTTTAACTTTACTTATACTGGTTCTGCTGCATTAACTTATTATTGGGATTTTGGGATAGGTGCAAACCCTAGTTCATCTTCAATTCAAAACCCACAAGGTATAACTTATACATCATCTGGCACGAAAATAGTTACACTTATAATAGATAATGGTACTTGCACAGCTTCAACAACACAAAATATAACTGTTTCTCCAACTCCTACTGTAAGTTTTGCTTCTACTGCCCCAAAATGTACTGGAATTGCAGTTGATTTTACAAATACTGGAACTTCAAGTGGAGTAACTTATTCATGGAATTTTGGTAATGGTGCAACCCCCAGCACTTCAATATCTCAAAACCCTACAGGAGTTATCTATTCTACTTCTGGGACAAAAATTATAACATTAAGCATTACAAATAGTACTTCAGGTTGTTCGGTTGATTCAACTGGTACAATTAATATTAACGAGACTCCTATTTCAAGTTTTACTTCCAATGCTCCAAAATGTGAAAATTCATTAGTTTCCTTTACAAATAGCGGCACAACAGGAATAGGAGTAAGCTATCTTTGGGATTTTGGTAGCGGTGCAATTCCTGCAACATCAACAGCACAAAACCCACAAGGTATAACTTATACATCATCTGGCACGAAAATAGCTACACTTATAATAGATAATGGTACTTGCACAGCTTCAACAACACAAAATATAACTGTTTCTCCAACTCCTACTGTAAGTTTTGCTTCTACTGCCCCAAAATGTACTGGAATTGCAGTTGATTTTACAAATACTGGAACTTCAAGTGGAGTAACTTATTCATGGAATTTTGGTAATGGTGCAACCCCCAGCACTTCAATATCTCAAAACCCTACAGGAGTTATCTATTCTACTTCTGGGACAAAAATTATAACATTAAGCATTACAAATAGTACTTCAGGTTGTTCGGTTGATTCAACTGGTACAATTAATATTAACGAGACTCCTATTTCAAGTTTTACTTCCAATGCTCCAAAATGTGAAAATTCATTAGTTTCCTTTACAAATAGCGGCACAACAGGAATAGGAGTAAGCTATCTTTGGGATTTTGGTAGCGGTGCAATTCCTGCAACATCAACAGCACAAAACCCTTTTGCTGAATATACAGGAGGAGGTAGTAAAACAGTTACACTTATTGTTACCAATCAATTTCAATGCTCCGCAACAAGTACTTCAACAATAACTATTAATTCTTTGCCAGTAGCGGATGCAGGTGTTGACACAACAATTTGTCCGAATACAACAGTACAAATAGGTGCTTCATCAAACACTAATAATACTTATAGTTGGTTTCCATCAAATTCATTAGTAATAAGTAATCCAACAATATCTAACCCAGTTGCTATGCCAGTTGCAAGCATCACAAATTACGTTGTTACTGTTACAGATACAGCTACAAATTGTGTAAACGTTGATACGGCAATTGTTACAATGCTTTTACCAATAGTTGCTGATGCAGGAATTGATGTTGAAATATGTAGATATGATAGTATTCAATTAGGGGTTGGTGCAATAGAAAACCAACATTATGTTTGGACTCCAGTTAATGGTTTAACAGGAAGTATGATGTCAAACCCAATGGTTTCCTCAGATAGTTCAATTACATATACGGTTACTGTAACCAATGAGTACGATTGCCCTTCTGCTTCTGATAACGTAACGGTTATAGTTCATCAATTACCGTTAATTTATGCAGGTATGGACGATTCAATTACTGTAGGTTCATCAACTCAATTAATAGCAACTGGTGGTATTCAATATAATTGGACTCCTATTTATGGACTAGATAATAGTGGGGTGTATAATCCTATTGCAGGACCTGACACCACAATAAACTATACCGTAAAAGGGATTGATATTTATGGATGTATAAATTTTGATACTATTTTAGTTACGGTATTAGCTCCTGAAATTTGGATACCAAATGCTTTTACACCTGATGATATTTACAATAATGTTTTGTATGTGAGAGGTCAAGGAGTTGAAAATTTCCAATTCAGAATTTTTGATAGAGACGGAGCACTAATTTTCTATTCTCAAAACATGGATCAAGGTTGGGATGGAGGTCAACAACTAACTCATGAAAAATTACCACAAGGTGCTTATGTGTACGACGTACAAGGAGTTTTAACTGATGGTAATGCACTTCATGAATCAGGAATTATAAACCTAATTAGATAATTTTAAAAAATTAAGAATATGAAAACATTTAATAAAATATTGTGTATCGTTTTTTTGTCCATTTTAGGTTTAAATAGCTATGCACAAGAAGCAAAATATACGCAAGGGTTTTATTCTAATCCTTTAAAATTAAACCCAGCTTATATGGGTATGAATAACGATTTGGAGCTTGTTGCAAATTACAGAACTCAATGGTCTGGAATAGGTAATGGATATACCACCATGTCATTTACTACCTTGTTTCCTTTATTTGTAAAGGATAATAATCGTAAAATTGATTTCGGTTTAAATGTAGTTAATGATAAAGCAGGTGCATTTAATAATTTAGATGCGGGATTAGCTTTAGGTTATCGATTAAGAACATCGAATTCAGGATACATTAGTTTTTCCGTAATGGGTGATTACATTCAAAAAACGCTTGATATTAATACATTAACTTTTGACGATCAATATGTTTTGGGAAGCTATAACACCTCAAACCCGACAAATGCTGTTATTAGCAATAATAAAATCTCCTTTTTTGATTTAAATGCTGGATTAATGTGGTATTTTAATGAAGAGGGAAGTAAATTAAATGGTTATTTCGGAGTTTCTGGCTATCATTTAAATGCTGTTAACGAAACATATATTAATGGTAATGGTAATTTACCAACATTGTATTCCGTCCAAACTGGAATTAAGATAAAAGGTGATGAGGCTAAATTAGATTTTACACCCAACCTTAGATATTTTAATCAAGCCAATAGTCAAATATTCGCTATAGGAACTTATGTAGATTACCATTTTAATGATAAAGCGAGCATTAGACTAGGTGGGTGGTATAAAACTAACAATGCTTATTCAGCAATGCTGGGAATTGATATATCAAAATTTGCTTTAGCTTATAGCTATGATATTATCAATCAAAGCATGAGTAACTACATAGCAGGGTTAAATGCTCATGAAATAACGCTAACTTTTAAAATAAATCAAGCTGAAAAGAAAGGAGTAAAATCTGCTCCGAGCATATATTAATTGCAATTTGTTTTTAGTCCTAAAGAGGCTGTCCGAAATATCTGGTCAGCCTCTTTTTAATTGAAAATACTCAATTGAAATCCAAAAAAAATATAAATATAAAGGGCTTCAGAAATTATGAATCCACCACTGTCCTTAGGTACTGTCATAAAAAACAAATAAAAGTTACTTTTTTTTTTATAATTTTGTTTCAGACGAAAGAAAGCATACTTCGATTCTTCGATGGATGTTTATCTTGTGAAGCTTCGGTTTTTACCGAAGCTTCTTTTTTCTGCTTTTTCAAAGCAGAGACAAAAGAAAGGGACCAGTTCCATATCGTGGGGAATTTCAGTTATTAGGCAAATAATTTTTCAAG
>JAVHRO010000029.1:0-20796 GCA_036171675.1 Vicingus sp.
AATTTTTGAGATAAAAAAAAGAGGCTGTCTATTTCTTTTTAGACACCCTCTTTTGTTATTTTATAAGATGCTTCGACAAGCTCAGCATGACAGCACACAAAAAAATTAGAACTTTCTAAACCATTGTATAAATGGTATGGGTATTGGAGTAAATTGATTGTTTCCATATACACCAGCAAAACCAAATTGAAAAGCTTTATCGGTTTCGCCTTGAATTCGAATACCAGGAATAATTAATGCTACTGGACTATAAGTGGTTGAGTTAGTTGAAATACCAGTAACCGAATTGTAAGTTGAATTTACAAAGCGAACTTGAGGAACAATAAACGAATCAAAAACAATACTCACCTTTTTCCCTACTTTTTTCATTCCTCCAATTGACAATAAAGCGTTACCATCTGAATTTCCACCGTACGCAATTACACCGTATCCTCCTGAAAAATTAATGTTATTTCTTCTATCGCCATAGGTTATTGCTGTATACGGTAATGCCATTACAAAATCGGGAGCAACCCACGAACCAGTTCCTATTAATGTTCCTAAACCAAGACTAGTTTTTTCGTTAAGTTGAACACTGTATTTTGCCGATCCAATAATGGGCATTCCAATCCAGGAAGTCATTAAACCTACTCCAAAATTTTTGCCTACGCCAAAGTGAATTTCAGGTCCGTATAAATTCCACAGCACATAATGTTCGCCTTTTTTTATAGGTAAGCCATTGGTTGTAATAAAATAGCGAGTGGAGAAAACTTCTTCAGGAATGTATTCGCCTTTGGCGTTTAGCTCACCATTTTTAATTTCCTTAATTTCATTTACTTCGTATTTAGGAATAGTTACCTTGCCTCTATCTCTGGTTTGGATGGAGATTTCTTTGTCGTCTTGTTTTATTATTTCGCCCACAAACTGACCGCCATTGTAAGTAGTAATTACATACATAATGTTGTAATAAACAGTAGTATCGACAACATTTTCTTGAGCAAGCAAATTGTAGTTACCTACAAATACGAAACTTAAAAGAGAGACTAAACCGATGATTTTTGCTTTCATAAGACGAATTTTCTCTAAAATTAGCTCTTTATCATTGATAAAATAATGACGATTATCATTCAAAAAAAGTTCACAAAACACTATGCTTTAATTTTTAGTCTTAATTCCAACATTGCTTCATTTGTTTGTTCCATTTCTACCTTTTTCCATTTTCCCTAAGCCATCTGTTGGATGTAACCAGTTGTTTTTCTCAGACATTTCAGGTCTGTCGTTTTCTTGATTGGTCTTATTGTTCCCTCTAAAGAAAGCATAAATGGAAATTATGATCATTAAAATGCAGATAACTGCAAAACCAATTAAAAGCACATCATTCATTGTTTATAATATTTTGAACTTGTTATTATTAATATCTACAAAAGTATAGTTTATTCTAGTTTTCAAATACGCCAAAAAGGATTTTTACTCTGGCAAATCGGAACTAGCCTCTTGTTTTATTTTAATCAACTTCTGCCCTTTCACTTTATACATTATTCTGCCATCTCTTAAATCGGGTTGAGCAAGTATTTCTTTAGTTTGTTTATTAATTTTTTGAATTCTTAAATATGACCAACTCTTTTGTTTTTCAAATTTTTTAAGGGTTGGATTATATATTACATAATCGTACCAACAGGAGCTGCCACAATCCAATGGCAAAGTAAAATCAATAAACCCATCAAAATTATAATCATAAAAAGTGATGTGTATTTCACCCAATCCTATTTCATCTGAAATACTATCGAGCACATTGACTAATTGATTATTTAAATAAATTTTAAGCTGTTTTATGCCTCCATAATAGCGTTTCGTGTTATCAGAATAATCTAGCTTGTCATCCCAAACTACTTTAAATTTCAATTGTTTATAGGTAATATCTTCGGTTTTTGTAATGGTGATACTTCCAATATTTTCTTTTTCAAAATCAACCCAACCATCTTTTTCTAAAAGCTCAAATTTTCCACTATCTAAATCAACAATTTCTATGTTTTCTATCTGGTCTATCTGTTCTATATTTTCAACTACTAAGCTATCTTTACTCTTTACCTGAGTAGGAGTATTGTTGGTGCAACCAAACAAAAAGAATGGAAATGTTAATAGAGACGATTGTAAGAAATTGATTTTAGTGATTTTCATGGTTTTTAATGTTAGTAAATCAATATTTTCATTGACCAAATATGCAGATTGATTATAATTTTTATATAAACTTTTTGATTTTAGTTTAAACTTTTAAAATGCAATGTCTAATTTGTAAAAAGTCAATAGCATATTGTTTTCTTTTTGACTTTTTTATCAACTATTTTAAAAATAATTTCAAATTGTGAGACAGTTTTGTAATTTAAATGTTGAGTTTCCATATTATTAAAATTTTTATTAATAATTCTTTTAAACTAATAACGAGAACTTTAATTTTTGTTACACTACAATTAAAATTAAACTGAAATAAATCAAAAAATCAAAAATTGGGATTAAAATTTAAGAGTATAATCGGTTTGCACATATTTTGAACCATCATATACAAGTAGTATTTTGTATCCCGCACTTGAGTAATTTCTTCCTATATAGGTAATTAAAATAGGTTGGTTATTTTTCAGTATTGGTAACACATCTAATGAAAAAATTTGGTATTCATCTTTAGAAGAATTGCTACTAAATAATTCATCTAAAGTATTTTTGTTTTTTTGAAAAATATATGATATGTCATCACTGTTTTCTCCGTTGTTAAATGATAAAACAATGTATTTTTGATCAAGGAGTCTAACCAGCCGCTTAAAATATACGTTCTCATTTTTTAAACTGTATAATTCTTCTGAATTATTACCTAAGGAAGATAGTTCTTCTTCAACATTAAAGTTTTCAGTTATTGATATTTCAAAATCAGGAATTATTTTACTTGTTGCAAATGCTGAAATACAGTATTTCAAACCTTTACTTTTGAATAATTGATTAATATCCACCTCTTTCGTACATTTAAAAAGAGCTCTATAATAATTTTCTTCTACAGACTCAATAAAAATTATTTTTTTCAATTTAATAGAACTAATAAATTCCGAGTTATTATAAAGAATTAAATCAGAAAAATAAGTTAAGTTAAAATATTGACTAGCAAGGTCAATAGGGATTTCGTATCTTGAATCATCTTTTGTATAATATTTTTTTAAACTTTTGAAAATAGTTTCATCAAAGTTCTCTTTAGGATAAACATCGATTGAGATAAAATTTTCATCGTTTTCATTAAAAATTGAAACTGTATTAACATAAGTCAATTCATTTTTTAATTTTAATTCATCACTAATCTCGTTTATTTTTTTAATAATTTCTATTTTTAAGAAGTAAAAGTTTGAATCTAGAGGATTAAGTGCAATTGCTTCCTCAATACTGATTAGAGCGTCATTGTAATTATTGTTTCCAAATTCTTCTTTCGCTTTATTGAAAGACCCATAAGCAATTTCATTATCCTTTTCATGATTCAAAAGAAAAGACCCATTATTATCTTCATTAGTTTGTTCGAATTTCTTAGTCGGAATATTAGCATTTATTATTAAAATGATAATTACCACTATAATTAACAAAAAAGTAAATAATATTTTTGAACTAGATTTTTTCTTAGGCTCTGTTTTTTCTAGAACTTCTTCTGTTTTAATTTTATTTTTGGCAATTATTTCAACTAGAATAAAAATAATAAACAAAGGGATAAATCCAAAAGCTAAACCAGTTTCTTCTTTAATTAATCTTAATAAGATTAAGGTGATAGAAAGAAAAATATAATATCTATACTTTTTTATAAAATTCATTAACAAGTTATATTAATAAAATAGAAACGATGCTTAATTTTTAAACTGATTCAAATACCCAGAAATCCAATTTGATTGCCTTGTTAACTCAATTGATTTGGCAGTAGACTCATCAATCTCCACAATTGACTGATAGCCACCCCATTGATATTCATGTGCTTTAAATTTACTAAAATCAAAATTTAAGTCAACATTGGCTGGTTTCGTAAAATTCAAATATTCACAATAGAATTTACCATCTTCAGTAAGGACAAATAACTTCGTCCAAGTTTCGTTACCGTTTTGATGATTGATATGTTTACCATAAAAAAATCTTGCTTTCATCGTTATTATGGTTGTTAATTATTATTATATTCAGGATTATTTTTAAAATCTAAATCTTTAATTTCATCTAACCAACATTGAATAGTTGCACAGTTTAAATATTGTACAAAAGTACTACCTGCCTTAAGAGCATCTTCAGCATCTTCAGATTTGTGATTAGACAATAAAATAATATTTTCTTTATCCTTTTCAGAAATTACTTTTTCCTTAATGGCATAATCCAAATGTAAATTTAAAATTCTTCTACAATCTTCAAATACACACGGTCTAATTCGTTCGTTTAATATTCTAGTTTTTTTATCTTCAAAGCTTTCACATGAAATTAAAGTAATACATACTACTAAGAAAAACAATTCAAATTTTATTTTCATGTGTGATATTTTATTTATGTGCGTTACAAACTTTATTTCATCAAACTAAACTAAACTAAAGTAGAATTTTTCTAAAAATTATGCAGCAAATTAATTCAAAGGTAAATAAAAGAGTAATATTTATTTTTTGACATGCTTTTAATCATATTATAATACAATCCAATTCGCCATATTTGTTTGTATAATTAAGTAATTTATTTTCATTAAATGAAAATATACTATTAAATGTTGTTTACATGAATTTGTAGTCTTTTGTAACCTTATATTTCCATTACTTAAAAAAGAATGATTTACAATTATTAATAAAGCGGATAAGTGCAATAGTGCATCTAGAAGCTAGTTAACAAAAATATATTCCATGAGTATAATAAATAAATTATCTTCTATATTTAAAGAAAAATCTAATTCTTCAATTATAAGAGAACCAATAAAAATAAAATCAGATCTAGAAAAAATTGGAGTTAAGGGTAAAGTGAAAATAATTCGTGATATACCTTACGAAATTATCCCAAAAAATGGCAGTTTGCTAAAAGGCAATCGTATAGAAATGACACATCAATATGATTGTTTTTATTATTTATATAATGAACAAGGTAATAAATTAGAAAGAAGACAACCTAATGAAGAATACGATACTGTTAGCAGTAATAAATATTGGGGTTTAAAATATTTATACGATAGAAATTATATACTAACAGAGGAACACTTTTATGATTACGACGATCAAATATCTGATTTTTATACTCAATCCAAATCAATTTATCACTACAATTATATAGGTCAAATCATCACAATAAAGGTATACGACTATGATAATAAATTCGTTTATGATGTCCATTTCACTTATGACAATAAGGGAAATAAAATAGAAACAAGAACAATCCCTGATAAAAACGCTAGATGTATTAAGGATAAAGTTAAATTTTATTATGACCAGTTTAATAACATCATTAAAAAAGAAGATTATCTACATTACGAATCAGTTGAAGAAACTACTCTATACAATTATGACTCGAAGAACAACTTAATTCATAAAATAATTTTTGACCGAAAAAATGAAAAAATTGAAGAAGTCACATATATTACAAATCAATATGGTGATGTTATCGAAGAAAAATCCAATTCAAAAACAACTGTTATAAATGAATATGAATATGATAAATTCGGTAATTGGATTTCAAAAGAAACATGTTGGATAGGTCATACTATTATAGAAAATAATTATATGGAATATGAAGAACACCAATGGTTATCCAATAGTGGTAGTCTCATAATGGGGGATAGAGTATTAATCGAAAGGAAAATTATTTATTATTAAAAATAGTCTAAACTTCTATTCAATTTTTTTCTCCACAATTTCAAACTCTACTTTCAATTTATCTAAACTGTTCTCAAATTTAAAATGAGGGCGTATTTCGGTAATAAAATTATCTACATCGAATGTTCTTGGAAAAATAAATTGAGCAAAATCGAGTTTGGTTTCTTCGTATTCAAAGGTAGTCAATACTTCTGCAACTTGTTTTGATGTTAAGCATTGATTGTTTAAGAACTCTTTTGCAAATTGCAGTTTACCATATTCTAATTTTTGGTTGTTTAAGTTTATTTTAAAATTAGCAAAATCATCGTCCTTTATTGGCCAAGGGCAACCAATTTTACCTTTGTAATCAGCCATTTGATAATGTTCGGTAGTATCAGTTAATACCGAATCTGTTTTTACTATAACAGAATCTATTGGTTTTGCACCAAATTTCACAACCAATTGGTTGGCTTCTTCTACTTCGTAATCGGGGGCTATTTTTTTTAAATGAATACCATTTTCGTCTACCTTATATAAATGATAGAACCCAACATCAAGAATATTGATGATGGTTTTAAAAACGTTCGTATCGTTGGTGAATTTAATTTCTAAAAAGTATTTTCCTTGAGGTACTAACCCTATTACTTTTAAATGGTTTGTTGGAGTTTTGTTAAGCAAAAAACTGTTCATGTTTGCTTGAAACAACATACCTTCCTGATTACTTTTTACAATTACCGAACTTTGTTGTGAAAAAACGCCACAACTCATTAAAAACAATAAAGAAAAACAACTATTTCTTAAAATCATTTATTGATTTGTTACCTCCATTTGACACGAATTGCACTAATATTTACTTTATTTTAACCCGTTGTGCATTTGTAAGAAAATTTGTCAATTCGAGTGAATTTCACGATTGAAATAAGTGAAATTTGTATCGAGAATACAAATTTTTAATAAAAAAGGTGTGTTCTCGATACTTTTTCTTTCAGAAAAAACTCGAACTGACACCTTTTTTATTAAAAATTCTTCTAAATGCATAACGGGTTTTATTTTAAGATATTTCTTCACTTATTGCACCAATTCATTTTATCCAAACACATTCTGTGTTTTTAATAAATTTGTGAAATTAGTGTCTTATATTTTATGTAAACAACTCATTAAACTTAAATGTTTCTTTTAAACGCACCCCCTTTTCGGTATGTTGTACTGTACAACATTCGTTTACTGCATCGTGTTCAAAAAACAACACGTATTGGTTGTCGGCAGCGTCGTTCAAAAATTTTTCTTTTTCGGACATGGTAATTAACGGACGGGTATCGTAACCCATTACGTAAGGTAAAGGGATATGTCCCACTGAAGGTAACATATCGGCAACAAACACCACCGTTCTTCCTTGGTAATTAATATGTGGGAGCATTTGTGCATCGGTATGCCCATCAACCATTAAAATATAAAAATCGCTAAACTCCTCGTTATCAACATATTTAAGTTGGTTCAGTTCAAGCATTGGTATAATATTTTCTTTTAAGAAAGAAGCTTTTTCTCTTGGATTAGGTTCTGTTGCCCATTTCCAATGGCGAAGATTGCTCCAATAAGTCGCATTTTTAAATGTAGCCTCAAATTTTGTTTTATCGTTATTCCATTTTATTCCACCACCACAATGATCAAAATGCAAATGTGATAAAAAAACATCGGTAACATCGCTGGTAGTAAAACCCAATTTATTTAGATTTCCTTCTAAACTATCGTTACCATGCAAATAAAAATGACCAAAAAATTTATCATCTTGTTTATTGCCTATTCCATTGTCAATCAACGTTAATTTATTGCCGTCTTCAATAAGCATACAGCGCAAACTCCAATCGCACATATTATTGTGGTCGGCAGGATTGGTTTTTTGCCAAATAGATTTAGGAACTACGCCAAACATGGCTCCTCCATCTAATTTAAAATTGCCTGTATTTAAAGGGTGTATTTTCATAATTTATAAGAATGCTGTTACAATCTCAAAGATACAAGTTTTAAGCAGAATTAAAAGCCAATAAGTAATAACAATACGATGTTGAAAATTGAAATTTTCAACCATTTTTAACAACCCTATATTCCTTAAGTTAGCAAAAAACAGATAACGACCATGAGAGTACATTTTATAGCTATTGGCGGAAGTGCCATGCACAATTTAGCCATTGCTTTACACAAAAAAGGTTTTAACGTAACCGGTTCGGACGATGAAATTTTTGAACCCAGCAAAAGTAGAATTGCTAGTTATGGTTTACTGCCTAATAAGTTTGGTTGGGATGCCAGCAGAATTACCGCAGAACTTGATGCGATAATTTTAGGCATGCATGCCAGAAAGGACAATCCTGAGTTGTTAAAAGCTCAGGAATTGGGATTGAAAGTGTATTCTTATCCTGAATACATTTATGAGCAATCGAAAAATAAAAAACGTGTGGTTATAGGTGGTAGTCATGGAAAAACAACGATTACCTCGATGGTTTTGCACGTATTGGAGTATTGCAAAGTTGATTTCGATTACATGGTTGGAGCTCAACTTAAAGGATTTGAAACCATGGTTAAAATAACCGATGCTAAAATCATTATTTTAGAAGGCGATGAGTATTTGTCTTCCCCCATTGATTTACGCCCAAAATTTCATTTATACCATCCACATATTGCATTAATTAGCGGTATTGCTTGGGATCATATTAATGTTTTTCCGACTTTCGAAAACTATGTTGAACAGTTCTCCAAATTTGTTTCGTTGATTGAAAAAAATGGCACCTTAATTTATTGTAAAGCTGACCCTGAAGTGAACAAAGTAGCTTTAATGACTCCAAACCCAGGCATTGAAAGAATGGGTTATCAAACTCCAGAAAATGTAATTGAAGATGGGATTACATCTGTTTTAATCAATGGAAATAAAATTCCGTTAGAAATTTTTGGCGACCACAACCTTCAAAACATGGAAGGTGCCCGATTGGTTTGTAACCAGCTAAAAATAAGTGATGAGAACTTTTATGAAGCTATACAAAGTTTTAAAGGAGCTGCAAAACGATTGGAACTGATTGTAAAAAATAACAAAACTGCTATTTATAAAGATTTTGCACATTCGCCTTCAAAACTAAAAGCCACCACAGCCGCCGTAAAACAACAATATCCAAATCGAACATTAATTGCTTGTATGGAATTACACACGTTTAGCAGCTTAAACAAAACTTTTTTAAAAGAGTACCACAACAGTATGGAAAACGCCGATGAGGCTTATGTTTATTTTAGTAAACACACCTTAGAACACAAAAAATTAGCAGCCATTTCAACTGATGAAGTAAAACAAGCATTTGGATCAGTAAATGTTACTGTTTATAACGATTCTAATGAGTTGTTTGAAATGCTTAAGAACAAAAATTGGGACAACAGCGTTTTACTACTAATGAGCTCTGGAAATTTTGATGGAATTATCCTGAATGCCTTTGGTGAAGAATTATTGGCTAAAAAATAAAAAAAATTACGCTCGTATAAGTTCTGCTATAGCTATTTGCAAGTTTTCAAGCTTAAATTTAAAGCCTAATGCTTTAATTTTTTCGTTACTCACTCTACTTCCGTATAATAATAACGATGCCATTTCACCCATAACTAATTTTAAAATAAAACTTGGAACATTGGGTAGCCACATTTTTTTGTTGAAACTTTTAGCCAGGTTTTTACTAAACGAATAATTGGTTGTATCATCTTGTACTACAGCATTATAAGCACCTATTAAATTGCTGTTTTTTATGGCAAATAAATACATATGACATAAATCGTGAATATGAATCCAAGGTAAAAATTGTTTTCCAGTTCCTATTGGACTCCCAAATCCTAGCTTAAACATTCTTGCCATTTTTGGTAAAGCACCTCCCCTATTCGATAAAACGATACCCGTTCTCAATTTTACCGTTCTTATGTTTAATTCGTTAAACCTATCCACCTCATTTTCCCACTGCTGACAGGTTTGTCCTAAAAAATCATTTGCTGCAGCATCGTTTTCGGTAAATACATGGTTGGTGGTTATTGCACCATAAAATCCTATTCCAGAAGCAGATATAAGAGCTTTTAAATTATTTTCGTTTGTTGAAATCAATTCATAAATTAATTGAAGTGGTACTGTTCTGCTTGTTAAAATATTTAATTTTCTTTGCTTTGTCCAGCGTTTATCGGCAATCCCTTCTCCAGCCAAATGAATAATGTAATGAGCTTGAGTAATCACTTTCACATCAATCAACTTATTTTTAATATTCCATATACTATATTTGATATTGTTTGAGCGTGTTTTTTTGTTCGATCTAGATAATATGGTAACGCAATAATTATTGTTAATAAGCAACTCAGCTAATTGAGAGCCAATTAAACCAGAACCACCTATAATAACAACATTTAACATTTCGAAAATATATTTTTAAAACGATCAATCAACCAAATATTCAAAAAAATTAAACTGAAGGCATAACCGAAATCTTCCACAGGAATCGTAAATAATCGTAAACCTAAATTTTCTACATTATTGTACCAAACAATTGGTTCTTGAATGAAGCTACCAGTAAGTATCCCATTTACCAATGTGAAGGGTAACAAAATAATAAAATACGTAATAAAAAAGTAAGCTAACGATTGATATTTATCAGTTAAGCCTAAAACGAGTGCTAAGATTAGAAATAAACTATTTAAAAACGTATAGCTTTTATCATTATGAAAGAAAACCATCAGCAGGGCAAAACCAATTAATAATATAGCTATCGATATATAGAGTTTTTTAGGTAACTTAATATTGGGTAAAAAATGTATAAATGCATAGTGAATAAAAATAGAGGCATAAGGAATTAGAAAAAAGAAAAGCCATTCTTCAATTGGCAACTTAAAAATAAGTAAACCCATAAAATAAGTTGAATTAAAACCCCAATAACCATGATCAGTAAAAATGACATCCCAAATCAAAAAAAATGAAGCTACAATGGTTATAGATAAAAACACCGATTTCCAGTGTTTAATAAATTTCATTTTAGGTTCGAAACTGTATAAAAAAGGAACAAAAAACGACCCTAACAGCAATATGAAATATAAGTAATTCAATTATTTCTTAGGTATTTAAAAGGTACCCAAAGCATACCAAAGCATTCGCCATTTTCTTTTCCTAAATGTTTGTGATGAACTTTATGTGCTCTACGTATGGCCTTAAAATAGGTCCAATTTGAATTTCGTAAAAACTTAAAGCGTTGATGAATAAAAATTTCATGTACCCAAAAATAGGCAAACCCATAAATAGTTATACCTATACCTATTGGCAAGGTTAGAGGAATAAAAAATAAAGAGCCAAGCATAATACAAACAATACCTGGAACAGCAAAAATGACAAAAAAATAGTCGTTCTTTTCAAAAAAAGAATTGGGGTTTTTTGAATGATGATCATCGTGTAATCCCCACAAAAAACCATGCATTATGTATTTATGAGCAAACCAAGCAACCCCTTCCATTCCAATAAAAGTAAGAAATACAATAAAGCTGAAAAACATGTTTATTTTTTTTTATGATTAGTTTCTAAAAACAAATGCAAATTAACTTTTTTATATAGTAATTTAAACCATTTAGTATAATTTTCAGGATTTTCCTCGATGTCTTTTTCTAATTGAAAAAATGGCATTACTTTCCAAGAATTAACTTCATTCACATCAGGCAATGGAACTTGATTGGTGAATCCAAAATAAATATGGTCTAATTCGTTTTCAATTAAACCATTTTCAAGTTCTGCTTTGTATAAAAACTTAAACCCATAATTCAATTCAACATCTAATCCCATTTCTTCCAACAACCTTCGGTGCGATGCCTCTATGGAACTTTCACCTGGATTAGGGTGAGAACAGCATGTGTTAGACCAAAGTCCAGGTGAATGATATTTTTTGTAGGCTCGTTGTTGAAGAATCCAATTACCAGCATTATCAAATAAAAATACAGAAATTGCACGATGCAAAACGCCGTCAACATGAGCTTGCATTTTAGGCATAACACCTAAAGTATAGTCATCTTTATCAACTAATATTACGTTTGGCTCTATCATTTTTTTGATTTGAGAAAGTTATACTAAATTTAATTTGAAAACAAAAAAAGATTTTGCAAGTAAGCCAACTTTTAGAGGATTTGAAACCCTAATACGTTTCTCTATTAATTGTTGAGATGGCGTATTTTTTAGCTTTTGTAGCAAGGTTTTATAATAAACAAAAGCAGTATAAACTCCAAACTTAGCTTCATTTGGTAGTTTCACAACTCCTTCGTAAGCTTTTTTAAAATCATATTCGATTTCTTCAATTATCTTGTGCTTATTTTCTGCCGACAATGATTTTAAATCGATACCTGGAAAATATTTTCTTTCTAAATCATTAAGGTCATCTTTTAAATCACGTAAAAAATTTACTTTTTGAAAGGCAGAACCTAAGCTCATTGCCGAATCTTTAAGTTCATCATATTTTTGTTGGTTACCATTTACAAAAACTTTTAAGCACATTAAACCAACTACATCAGCCGAACCATAAATGTATTGCAAATATTCTTGTTTGGTTTTGTATTCTGTTTTATTCAAATCCATTTTCATACTTTGCAAAAAAGATTGAACTAAATCATCAGGTATTTGATATTTTTTTACAGTTTTTTGAAAAGCATTTAATATGGGATTTAAGCTAATGTCATTGGTCATTGCTTTGTAATACTCTAATTCAAATTCATTCAGTAAATACGTTTTGTCATACCCATGAAAAGAATCTACAATTTCATCCGCAAAACGAACAAAACCATAAATATTATAAATGTCTTGACGAATTGAAGGAGCAAGCATATTAACTGCTATTGAAAAAGAAGTACTGTACTCTTTGGTAACCAATTTGCTACTTTTAAAAGATACCTTATCAAATAACTGTTTCATATTTTTTAGAATTTTTTAAATGATTTTTAACAATTTGTTCTGCAACAATTTTACCTGATATTAGAGATGGAGGAACTCCAGGTCCAGGAACGGTTAACTGTCCGGTGAAAAATAGATTTTTTACTTTTTTACTACTTATTTTAGGTCTCAAAAATGCTGTTTGTGTAAGCGTATTTGCCATACCATAAGCATTACCTTTATATGAATTATAATCTTGTATAAAATCTTTGACACAATATGATTCCTTAAACAAAATATCGTTACGTAAGTTTTGTTTGGTGATTGATTCTAGCCTTTCTATTATTTTATTAAAATATTCTTCTCGAATATCATTAGTATCTTCTATTCCAGGTGCTATAGGTATTAGAAATGTAGCCGCTTCTTTACCATTAGGAGCAAAAGTTTCATCTGTTTTGCTTGGAAAACTTGCATAAAACAGGGGTTTTTTTGGCCATTTTATGTTATCGTAAATATCGCGAGCATGTTCATCAAAATCGGTATCAAAAAATAAAGTGTGGTGGGAAACATTTTCTATTTTTTTATTAAAGCCTACATAAAACAACAACGATGAGGGCGCAAAGGTTTTATTTTCCCAATACTGTTGAGAGTAACTTCTATATTGTTCATCCAACAAATATTCACTGTGATGATAATCAGCACCACTTAAAACAACATCAGCACAAATTTGTTCACCATTGGAAACGATACCTTTTACGACACCTTTTTCTACAAGTATATTCGATACATTTTGATTGGTTTTTATCTCTACACCTAATTCTTTAGCCAATTTTTCCATGGCTAAAACAACTTCATACATTCCTCCTTTTGGATGCCAGGTTCCTAAACCAAAATCGGCATAATTCATGAAATTATAAAAGGCGGGAGTATTAGATGGTTTGGCTCCAAGAAACAATACTGGAAATTCTAAAATTTTAATTAATCGTTCACTTTTAATATTTTTTGCCACTTGGTGACTGATGGTGGAAAAAAACTGATTGAGTTTGGATATCGTTTTGGGTGTAATTAATTCAGTGAATGAAACACCTGGGTTATAAACTAAATCTTTGATGGCTATATCGTAATTTTCTTTTGCAGAGGCTAAGAATTTCTTTAGGTAGTATGAACTTCCAGGTTCTTCTAATTCAAATACTTTATAAATGTCTTCCAAATTATCTTTAATGATAACAGCATCCAACACATCAAAATAGACCTGATAAGCAGGATTTAATTTTATTAATTCATAAAAATCGACAGGTTGTTTATTAAAATCAGCAAAAAATCTCTCAAAAACATCTGGCATCCAATACCAAGTTGGTCCAATATCAAATAAAAATTGATCTTTTTTAAATTGTCGAGCTCTACCACCTATGGTTTTGTTTTTTTCATAAACAACTACTTTATAACCATCTTTTGCCAAATAACAGGCGGCTGAAAGGGATGAAAATCCAGAGCCAATAATTACTATTGTTTTATTTTTTATGTTATATAACATAATTAAAAATATTTATTTTCAAAGTTAATTATTTTTTGTTTAACTTTTATAAAGAAATATTAAACAAATTAAAATTTAACATAAAAACCCAACAATGTTATATTTAGGTTTTTGTGTTATATATTTTTAATTAATGCTGGTATATTATCAAATCTTTTAATAATATTTTGAAACAATGAGTCTCTCAAAGTTGTTGTTCTTTTGCCTAACACCCAAAATTGATCAGTGCTCTTGCGCAAAAGATTTTCATCAACATCTTTCATATATTCAATAAAATCATCCTCGTGTGGGTAAACTGTGAAATATGAAACAAAAACAATGTTATTATATAGTTTTTTTAACGCATTTAAATTATCTAAAGGAACACTCTGTCCTAAATAAATTGAATGATGCCCATTTACTAATAATTCTAAATGAATATACAATAAAGCCAGTTCATGAATTTCATTAACTGGTAGAAATAAAACAAACACTTTATCGCTCTTTTCAGGAATTTGTGATTGAAGTTTTTCGATATGTAAATGTAGTTTTTGCTTAATTAAATTAGAAATAAAATGTTCATGAGCAGGTATAATAGAATTCGTTTGCCACAATAAACCAATGTCACCAAGAAGCTTAACAAAAATATCAAGAAAGATTTCACGAAATGTTTTTTGAGCCAATAACTGATTATAGGTTTGGTCAAACAACTTTTGATCAAAGTTCAACATCGCCAATTTAAAAGAGTTTATCGAAAAATGATCAACTCCTTTTTTACTTATTAATTCACGAACAATTGAAGGTATTTTATCTTCTGGTAATTCGGCAATTTTAGAAATTTTGTATCCATTACTATTAAGTAGAGAAATATTCAATAATTTTTGCAGGCTATTCAAATCATATAGTCGAATATTTGTATCTGTTCTACTTGGTAGCAATAAATTATAACGTTTTTCCCATATACGAATTGTGTGGGCTTTTACACCAGAAAGGCTTTCTAAATCTTTAATTGTAAATTGTTCCTTAATATTGTTCATTAAATATTTAATTTTGTTAAACAAAACTAACAAAAAATAACATGAATATTACTAAACACTCAGGAATTTATTCTTTCACTGTTAAACAGAATCTCCAACTTAGCTTAAATGAAGCTTGGAATTTCTTCTCAAACCCAAGTAACCTAAAAAAAATAACGCCACCAGAAATGGGGTTTATAATTACTTCAAATAATCAAGACAAGATGTTTGAAGGTCAACTTATAACATATAAAGTTGGAGTGCTACCATTAATCAAAACCAATTGGGTTACAGAAATTTCAAATATTATCCCTTTAGATTACTTTATTGACGAGCAACGTTTCGGACCTTATCGTATGTGGCACCACCAACATAAATTCATTAAAACTCTTGATGGTGTCGAAATGATAGATACCGTACATTTTAAGCTTCCTTTTGGCTGTCTGGGTGATATTGCTTACTATTTATTTATACGTAAACAACTAACCAAAATATTTACATACAGAGAAAAAAGATTGTTTGAATTTTTTAACAAATAATTAAGACAACATAAGTAGCTATATAAAGTATTTGAAAAATAATGCTAAAATTCAATTTTGGAATATTATTTTTATGATGAATTATTTAAACTATCATAAAAACAGGCTGGTACAAAATGAAATCTTTGCTTTTCTTATTTACCTTCATTTGCTGCTTTCTTCTCAACTCATGTGTCGACAAAAGAGATTTAAATTCTAATTCTGTTATTGCTCTTTTAACATCAAGCCCTGATGGTTTACATCCTGTAAATGATATTTCGGGTGATAGGGCTTATATTTTCCAATCTACTCAAAAAACATTAGTTCGAATGGATTTAAAAACATTACAAACCATTCCTCAATTAATAAAAACAATGCCGATACCTTCTGCCAACGGATTATCTTATACTTATGAATTAATTGATGGAGTAAAATGGGATGACGGCACCCCATTAACGGTAGATGACGTAATTTTTACCACTAAATTGCAGGTAGCCCCTTTAACAAATAATCCTAACAGTAAAGGGGTATATAGTTCAATAATTGAAGATATTATAAAAGATGTTGACAATCCTAAAAAATTTGTAGTTCGTACAAAAATTGTACACGTCTCTAACCTAGATTTATATAGCGACATATATATACAACAAAAAGACTTTTGGGACCCGAAAGGAATACTCGACCATTACACATTTCAACAAATAAATGATCCGAATTACAAACCATCAAAAGAAATGGTGAATTGGTTTAATGATTTTAACAGTAGCGACAATAGTTTTTTACCAAAAAAATTAGTTGGTCTAGGTCCTTATCAAGTAACGAATTTTGTTGTTGGAAGCTATATTACCCTTAAAAAAAAGAAGAATTGGTATGGTGCCAATTCAAAAAGTATCTACGACAAAGCATATCCCGATAAAATTATTTTTAAAATAATTAATGATGATGCTGCTGCCTATTTAGCCATTAAAAATCAACAAATTGATGTTGCCGTAAGAATGAGTACTACAAAAATGAAAAAACTTCAATCACTAGATTACTTTAACAAAAACTATTACTCTGATTTTTTACCTGATTATTCATATACCTACTTAGGAATGAATATGAAACCTGATGGTTCCGAGTTTAAACCATTTTTTGTAAATAAAAATGTACGAAGAGCCATTGCTCATCTGGTTCCAGTTGATGAAATTATTGATGTAATTGCAAAAGGTAAAGCTTATAGGCAGGTTTCTGAGATTTCACCACTACAAATTGGATATAACAAAGACCTTAAATTAATCAACGTTGATATTGAAAAAGCTAAAAAACTATTGGACCAAGCAGGATGGAAAGACACGGATAGAGACAATATTAGAGATAAGGTTATTAATGGTATAAAAACACCATTTTCGTTCAAATTAACTTACATGACTGGACCTTCTAGTGTTAAAGAAACAGTGTTGATGATTAAAGAATCGATGTATAAAGCTGGGGTAGAATTAGTTCCTTCACCTGTAGATTTCTCTTTGTTTTACAAAATTGCTCAAGACCATAAATTTGATGCATTACTAGGTGCTTGGGCAGGATCTTCAGGTTATGACGATCCAACGCAACTCTGGCACACTACCTCATGGGCAAACAAAGGATCCAATTATACTGGATTTGGTGATGCCGAAAGCGACTCATTAATTTATTTGGCAAATACATCATTAGACCGAGAAAAAAATATTAATGCCCTAAAAAAATTCCAAAAGAAAATTTATGATGAACAACCTTATGTATTTTTATATAATTTAACTCGAAAAATTATTATTCACAAAAGGTTTGATAATGCCGATATGTATAATGATAAACCAGGTGTGATTTTAGGAAATTTATTGTTGAAACCAGAATACCGAGGCCTTAATATAAACAACATAAGGTAATGTTAAAGTATAGCTTAAAACGTATTATTATATTTATACCAACATTAATAATTATTTCATTATTAGCGTTTGTTATTAGTATTAATGCTCCTGGTGACCCTGTAGAACGTTTATTAAAATCATCTAACCTAGAAGGTTCTGCTAATAAACAATCTAATGCAACAAAAAAAACTAAACAAGAAATTAGGACTCGATTAGGTTTAGATTTACCGGTGTTTTATTTCAGTTTAAGTACACTTTCCGATTGCGATACATTATACAAAATACTAGATAAAGGACACCAAGAAAATTTACTAAAATTATCGCGTAAATATGGAAATTGGTTGGCTGTTTCGAACTACTATCATGCTACCCTAGAACTATTAGAAGCCTACGATTCTATTGATGTGAATAGGATTTTTATATCCCACTCCACCATTAAATTCGACTCAATTAAAATTGATAATAGTTATAAAATCGACACCATTTATTCTTCAAAATTTACGAAAAATGAAATAAACGACGCAAAAAACAACACCAGTTTTAATATTATAAGCTTACTAGAAACTTACAACGAAAAAATAATTTTATCTAAATTAGACGAATTAGAAAAATCCTATAAATTATTTCCATTTTTTCTCAACATCACTCCAAAATTCAAAAAAGTAAACAATGCATTTATTGATCTACAACACCAAGCAACACCATGGAAAACTTATGTTCCTAAACTTATTTTCTACGGTCATAATCAATACCACAGATGGTTATTTGGCGATGCTCCGTGGTTTTCTGAAGCAAGTAAAAGTCAATTAAAAGGGGTTATTCGTGGCGATTTTGGAGTATCATATAGCGATAGTCAGCCCGTTTCAGGAAAAATTTGGGAAAAATTTCAGGTATCGTTTGTATTTATTTTTATATCGATATTATTTGCCTACATCGTTAGTATTCCAATAGGAATTTATGCGGCGTATAAAAAAGATTCTAAATTCGACCGAACGTCATCCATATTATTGTTTGCGATGTACTCATTACCTTCTTTTTTTATTGGAACCTTATTGCTTTATACCTTTGCCAATCCTGATGTGTTGGTATGGTTTCCAGAGTCTGGTTTTCAAGACCCGTCCGTTTTTAACGAAAATTGGAGTCTTTTTCATAAAATCAACCATCATTTACCCTATATGATACTACCATTAATTACTTACACCTACGGCTCTTTTGCTTTTTTAAGTAGAATAATGCGTGTTGGAGTAATTGATGTAATGGGACAAGATTTTATTAGAACTGCCAGAGCAAAAGGGTTAAACGAAAAAACTGTTGTAATTAAACATGCTTTACGAAACTCACTTATCCCCATTATTACTGTTTTTGCAACTATTTTTCCAATGGCGATAGGAGGTTCTGTAATTATAGAAGTAATATTTTCGTTACCAGGAATGGGTTTGGAAACTTATGATGCTATTTTAAATTACGATTATCCTATGATTGTGGCCATTTTTACCATTTCTGGTTTCTTAACAGTAATAGGTTATTTGATTGCCGATATTTTATACGCCATGGTGGACCCTCGTATTACGTTTCATTAATTATAAATATGACCTTAGAAAGTAAAGATAAAAATTTCTCATTTAAGCATTATGCCTGGAAGCAATTCAAAAAAAACAAAACTGCTTTGGTGTCGTTGTATATTTTACTTTTTCTTATTCTTATTGCTTTTACTGCTCACTTTATCGCTAACGACCAACCACTTTACGCTAAATATAGAGGAAAGACCTTTTATCCAGCATTCCAAACTTATTTTAATCCTGCTATAACCGATTCCACCATAAATCCTTCAACAGGTAATTGGGAAAAGCTACAATTCGATATTACCGATTGGAAACAAATGGAGCTAGAAAGTGTTGTTTGGACACTTATCCCCTATTCGCCTACAAAACCCGACCGATACAACCGAGAGTATGTATCTCCAACCGACGAACAATTTTATAAAAATCCTACTGGAAAAATAGTTGCATCACCGACAAGATATAGACACCATATGGGGACAGATGCCATTGGAAGAGATGTCGCCGCAGGTTTAATTAATGGAACGAAAGTTTCGTTGTTAGTGGGGATATTATCCATGGGAATAGCTACAATAATTGGAATAATTTTAGGCGCTCTCGCAGGTTTTTATGGCGATAAAAATTTGATTACCAGTCGTTTTCGATATTACTGTTCTATTATCGGAGTAATTTTAGGATTCTTCTACGCTTTTATCGCGAGAAATACCATAATAAGTGAAGCATTTAATGAAAGCATGTCAACAGGTATTTTAGCATTATTAATAAGTCTATTGTTATTTTTAATTGTATTATTCACTTTAAATACCATTGGAAAAATTCCAATGGGTAAATTTCTAAATAAAAAAGTAACCGTTCCAGTGGATTCTATTGTTTCCAGATGTATTGAAATTTTAAATTCAATACCTAATTTACTTCTCATCATTACCATCTCTGCAATAATGAAAGAAAGAAGCTTGGTAATTCTTATGATTATTATTGGTGTAACATCGTGGACAGGAATTGCTCGTCTTACCAGAGCAGACCTATTAAAAATACGTGAATTAGAATTTTTACAAGCAGCAAAGGCTTTAGGTTATTCCGACAAACGAATTATTCTTAAACATGCCTTACCCAATGGCTTAGCTCCAGTTTTTGTTTCTATTACTTTTGGAATAGCGTCAGCAATTCTAATTGAAAGCGGCTTATCGTTTCTTGGAATAGGTGTTCCTGATGAAACAGTTACTTGGGGTTCGTTATTAAGTTCAGGACGTCAAGAGTTTGAAGCATGGTGGTTAGTCATATTTCCTGGTTTAGCCATTTTTATCACCATTACAGTATACAACCTTATTGGCGAAGGCTTGCGCGATGCGTTAGACCCAAAACTGAAACAATAAATACTTAACCCGTTGTGCATTTGTAAGAAAATTTGTCAATTCGATCCGTCAGCTGACGGAGATTGAAATGAGTGAAATTTGTATCGAGACCACGAAGTAGCATCAATACAAAAGTTTAAAATAGACAACTAATTGATAATACAAATTTTTAATAAAAAAGGTGTGTTCTCGATTAAACTACTATACAAAAATGATATAAACAGCTGATTGTGAGTAAAAA
>JAVHRO010000030.1:0-55325 GCA_036171675.1 Vicingus sp.
GGCAGAGCCTCGAGGTATTATTTGAATAAAAAAGGTGTCAGTTCGAGTTTTTTCTGAAAGAAAAAGTATCGAGAACACACCTTTTTTATTAAAAATTTGTATTCTAAATACAAATATCACTCTTTTCAATCTTGAAATTCACATGAGTAAACAAATTTTTTTATCAAATGCGCCATGATTCAACATGATTCAACTCGTATAAAGTTTAATTTATTTTGATGATTATACGATTAAAAATGATTGAAACAAGGGTATTTTTATGATAAATTAATTGAAATTATGGCAATTTTTTCTATTTTAGTAAAATGTTGAAAAAATTAGCTTTTTTTATCTTTATTCTATTGCTCAAACTTCCATCAATTGCTCAAGTTGAGCAACAGAAGTATATAGATTCATTAACCAACATCTATAACAGCTCTAAACAAGACACCACCAAAATTCAAGCACAAATTTTACTTTCGGAAATATATTATAGAACCTACCCTGACACCCTTATTTCTATATGCGAAAATGCTATAGCTTTTATTGATAAAAAATTACAAAACACAAAAATAGACCCTCAGTCTAAATCCATTTTTATTATTAGTAAAGCCTCTGCATATGCAAATATGGCTACTGTTGCAGAGGATAAAGGCAATCTAAAAAAATCAATAAAATTTAACAATTTAAGTCTAAAATTATATAAAAGCGTGAATTACTACAATGGTGTATCTACAATTTTAAATAACCTAGGAAAAATAATGAAAATGCAAGGTGAATTTGAAGAAGCCATCAACTTATATACTGAAAGTTTACATTATGCTGATTTATGCAACAATATTAAAGGAAAAGCCTACACCATTGGAAATATTGGAGCAGTTCATTATTCAAATGGTAATTATCAAGCTGCCTTAGAAAGTTTTATTAAAGCAAAAGTGCTACATAAAAAAGTAGATGATATTTATGGTTTAACAATTAGTTTAAACAATATTGGTAGCGTATATAGAAATTTAAATATGCTCGATATGGCATTAAAAAGTTACAAAGAAACCTATGATTTATGCATTAAAAGTGGCGACATTAAACAACAAAGTAACAGCACTCTAAAAATGAGTATGGTTTATGGCTTACAAAAAGATTATTTAAATGCCGAAAAATATGGAATACTCGCCTTAAAATTAGCAAAAAAAGGTGATAGTGTTAAAGGCCAATTAAATGCCCTAAAAAATTTATATGAATTTTATAAAAAGAAAAACAATACTAATAAATCACTGCGTTATTACGAAAATTACATTGTTTTAAAAGATAGTGTAAACACCGAGGAAAATCAAAAAGTAATTATTGAACAACGTATTCAGTATGATTACGACAGAAAATTGATTGCTGATAGTATTAAATTTGAAGAGCAAAAAAAATCAGAAATAGCCGTTAAAAACATAGAAATTGAACAAGAAAAAAAACAACGTTATTTGCTTTATGGTGGATTATTTATTTTCGTTGTACTATCTATTTTTATTTTCAACAGATATAGAATTAGTCAAAAACAATCAAAAATTATATCTGAACAGAAAACTCAAGTTGAATCTCAAAAACTTTTGGTAGAGGAAAAAAACAAAGAAATTACCGATTCTATTAATTATGCCAAGCGTATTCAAACTGCTATCCTTCCTTCAAAATCAAATTTCGAAAAATTATTACCCAATTCATTTGTTTTTTATCAACCAAAAGACATTGTTGCAGGTGATTTTTATTGGTTAGAAAAACTCCATCTTTTAGATGATGAAACAATTCTTTTTGCTGCAGCCGACTGTACTGGGCATGGAGTTCCAGGTGCTTTAGTAAGCGTTGTTTGCAGTAATGCATTAAATCATAGTCTAAAAGAACTAAAAATAGATAATCCAGCAGCTATACTTGATAGAACTCGCGAAATAGTTATTTCTCAATTTTCTAAAAACGAAGATAATGTAAAAGATGGTATGGACATCGCTCTTTGTGCTCTCAATATGACTCGAAACGAATTAAAATATGCAGGTGCTAATAATTCGCTTTACTTAGTAAGAAATAATGAAATGATTGAGTTTGCTTCCAACCGCGAACCAGTTGGTATACATTACAAGAGCACTCCTTTTAAATGCAATATTATTCCCATTCAAAAAAATGATACCCTCTATTTATTTACTGATGGTTATGCCGACCAATTTGGTGGTGAAAATGGAAAAAAACTAAAATACAAACCATTTAAAGAATTACTTTTGACAATTAGCCAACATCCACTTCACGAACAACTTATTTTTTTAAATAAGCATTTCAATAGTTGGAAAGGCGATTATGAACAAGTTGATGATGTATGTATTATTGGAGTTAGGATTTGAAAATGGAAATTAATGACCAAGAATTAACATTTAATATTCGTTATGATATGCATCAAGACGATTGGATTGAATTGGCTGATGCACTTAAATTGTTACCTGGATTTGTTTGCGTACAAAAAACAGGAGATTTTTTTTGGCTAGGAGAAGAAGATGATGAGGTTTATATTAAAGCTAAAATTACATTTACTGGCTTTGTAATTGAAGGCAATGTACCTGATGCCGTTTGGGCAGCTTGGATTTCAGAATTTATGAAAAAAGCTTCTGATGCCTTGGGCTATGAAATTAAAAATATTTGATTCGAAAACCTGGAATAATGTTTATTTCTTCATTACTCTATCCATTTCACGCTTAGCATCTTTATTTTTTAAATCTTCGCGCTTGTCGTGTAATTTCTTTCCCTTTGCCAGTGCAATATCCATTTTTGCAAAACCATTGTTATTGATAAAAACTTTAAGCGGAACAATAGTTAGACCTACATCCTTTTTCTTTTTTTCTAATTTGTCCAACTCACTTCTATTCAGCAATAACTTCCTATCTCTTTTTGGCTCGTGATTATTATACGTACCCTTATCATACTCAGCGATATACATATTTTTTATAAATAATTCTCCATCTTTAATAAAGCAATAACCTTCAATTATGCTTGCTTTTCCTAAACGAATGCTTTTTATCTCCGTACCAGTTAATTGAATTCCAGCAGTAAAAGTTTCAATAAACTCATACTCAAAACCAGCTCTTTTATTTTTTATGCTAATATGGGTACTCATACACTGGCAAAGATACTATTTTACAATTAACACAGGAACTTTTATTTGGTGCCTTACTGCTTCTAGTGTGGTTCCTAAAACAATATCTTTTAATGCCCTATGTCCATGCGCTCCCATTACTAATAAATCGCAATTGAAGGCATTAACAATTTCAGGTATAGCTTTTTTAGGGTTTCCAAAGCCTAATTTAGTTTGTGTCTGATAACCTTTTTCGGTTAATTCTAATCTATATTTTTCGATATTAATTTTATCGGAAGTAGTTTCTAAATCATGAATTTCTCCTTGCATCATTCTTGCTCCAGCCGTTTCAACAATGTGAATTAATAAATATTCAGCATCTTTTCCTCCTTGCGATATAGCGTTACTTATTGCTTTACTATCGCTATGGCTAAAATCAACTGTAATAGCAATTCGGTTGTATTTTAACAATTTAAAAATTTCTAAATCTTCTGGCGAACCATCAGGAACCTGAGAATCATGCTGTCTTATTTTTTTAATTAACGGGCTAATTGTTATATACAAGAGCAGCAAGCAAGCTCCAATCACAGCTGGCACAACGGTAAAATAGATTATGGTTGGATGCTGAGCATTTGTTATCCACTCTAACAACGTATCGAAAACAAGTTTTACGTTTAAACCAACTATGACCAATGCAACCAACCAAGCACAAATTTTTATCCATGTTTTATTGACAAATTCTCCCATTTCTTTTTTATCACTGGTTAAATGGATAAGTGGAATAATTGCAAATCCGAGTTGTAAGCTTAAAATAACTTGACTCAAAATCAACAATTGACCTGTTGAACTTTCGCCAAAAAAATAAATAACCAAAAATGCTGGAACAATTGCAATTATTCGTGTAATAAGTCTTCTTAACCAAGGTTGTATACGTAAATTTAAATAACCCTCCATGACTATTTGACCAGACAAGGTGCCTGTTAATGTTGAACTTTGTCCCGCAGCAATTAATGCAATGGCAAATAACATTGGCGCAAAACGCGTTCCTAAAATATTTTCTAATAAATGGTAAGCATCTTGAATTTCGGAAATGCCAAAATTTCCATTCACAAAAAATGCACTTGCAGCGAGAATTAAAATTGCTGCATTAACAAATAAGGCCATGTTTAATGCAATTCCGGTATCAATAAAATTAAATTTAATGGCTTCTTTAATTCCTATGGAAGTCTGTTTTATTTTGCGGGTTTGTACCAATGATGAATGTAAATACAAATTATGTGGCATTACCGTTGCACCAATTATTCCAATAGCAATATACAATGCCCCATTAGATGGTATTGATGGAATAAATCCTTTAAGCAATGCCACTCCATCGGGTTTCGAAAAAAATAGTTCTGCAATAAAAGCTAATCCAATAATTGCAATTAACGCAATAATAAATGCTTCCATTTTTCGAATACCATTTTTTTGTAAAAACAAAATAATTAATGTATCTGCAACAGTAATTGACACCCCCACCAATAAGGGAATATTAAACAGTAATTGCAAACCTATGGCCATACCAATTACTTCAGCCAAATCGCACGCTGAAATATCAATTTCAGATAATATCAAATTAAAAAAATTTACAAAACGAGGGTAAGTTACTCTTGATGCTTGAGCCAAATCTAAACCGCGAACTAAACCCAAACGAGCACTTAAACTCTGCAAAAGTAACGCCATTAAATTGCTCATTAATAGCACCCAAAGCAATTGATAACCAAATTGACTTCCACCAGCTAAATCGGTTGCCCAATTTCCAGGATCCATATACCCAACGCTTATTAAATACGCCGGACCCATAAAAGCGAAAAGTTTTTTCCAAAAGGTTTTTTTACCTGTGGTATCAACACTTTCGTTCACATCTCGTAACGATTTTCCAGTATAGCTATTCATTTTTTTATCGCTAAAAAGTTGCTTAGCTTAATTACAAAACTATGAAATTTTACCGCTCCGAAAATGACTGTTAACAGGTTTTATAAAAAATACATTGTGGATTACTGTAAACATTAAAAAAATGCTTGGTTTTAAATATATAGGAATCCAAATTTATAGCTTATTAAAGCTTGATAATTCATCTTGAATTTGATAGAAAATTTGTATAAATGAATTTCACGGTTGAAATGAGTGATAGTTGTTTCCGAGATCAAAGCGGAGCATCAACAGTACAAACTGAATTCACTAACACGAATAAAAATAAGCAAAACTAGCCCAAAGCACTTCTGGTTATTTATTCCTTTTCAATCATAAAAATCAAATACCAAATTGGTGTTAATGAATAATAATGGACCACCTCAAATAAATTATAAAAAAAAATTGTTTTTTTCATAAATAATGTGTTAACTTTGTTTGTAATGAAAATAACTACGACCATATCGTTCATTAAATTTAGCTTAATCGGGCTACTTTTGGTGGTTGTTTCGTCTTGCGCAAAACAAGACACACCTGTGCCTATGGCATCTTCTAACTCTTCAAATCAAGTTTCTTCCGTTTCACTTAACGATGTATCGAGTGCATCAACTTACAAAGAATTATCTTCGGGTGTAATAGGTGGTGACGATAAAGAAGATGATGATGATAATCGTGGCTCTGGCATTCCTGGTAGACATCATTAATTTATTCCCTTTTCATTCTATAGTATTTCACCTTATTTTATGGTGTAACTTTTTTTATTGTCTTTACTTGTTTTGTGATTTACCTTTTGTTATTTCCCTACACAAATCAGCTGATTTTTAACCGTTAATTAAATGATGTGGATAAGTTTCCAATATTCTTAATAAATTTACGGTATAATTATTTGGTTTAAAAAAATTATATTCTATATCTTTACGCCTCTTAATTTGCACGAGAATATTATTAAAAGACTTAAATTACTGAATATGTTGAAAAGACTAGCTGTTTTTACATTATCCATGATGCTTGGTTTTATTGCCTTAGCACAATCTAGTGGAACAATTAAAGGTAAAATGATTGATAAATCAAACAATGAACCCTTGCCTTTTGCAAACATTGTTGTATTTAAAGGTGGGTCACAAGTAGCAGGAACCATGACAGATATGGATGGAAAATACACCATTTCTGCCTTAACCCCTGGTACTTATGAGATTCAAGCTTCTTATGTAGGGTATCAACCAGTTAAAATGGCTGGTATTGTAGTAAATGATGGAAAAATTACTTTTTCAGATATCAAGGCAGGGCAAGGTATTGATTTGGAAAGTTTTGAATTGGTGGATTATGAAGTTCCTTTAATTAATAAAGATCAAGCTTCAACTGGTGGAACTGTTAGTAGAGAGGATATTGCTAAAATGCCTGGACGATCTGCTGCATCTGTTGCACAAACTGTTGGTGGTGTTAATGTTAATGAAGATGGGTCGTATAATATTAGAGGTTCAAGAACTTCTGGAACGGATACCTATATTGATGGTATTAGAGTTCGGGGTTCTGCTAATTTACCAAATGCAGCTATTGAGCAAGTATCTGTAATAACTGGTGGTATGCCAGCAGAATATGGCGATGCTACTGGAGGTATTGTGAGTATTACCACTCGTGGTGCTTCTAAAGATTGGTTTGGTGGTTTAGAATATTTAACCTCAGGCTTTAAATCTGGTGAAAAGGTAATTGGTTTAGATCAATTTGGATATAATTTGCTTGGATTTAATTTAGCTGGTCCAATCTTAACTAGAAAAGATTCTGCTGGTAACAAAACAGATGCTATTGCTGGATTTTTTATCTCTGGCGAGGCGAGAAGTGAAGTAGATCCTCGTCCGTCGGCTACTGCTAATTTTAAGGTGAATAATGAGAAAATGGATGAACTCAACACTACTCCACTCATATTGCTTGATAATGGTTCTGGAACTATCCTAAATAGTGCTTCTTATGTTAAATCTGGTGATTTACAAACCGTTAAATTCCGTCAAAATGTGAGTTCTAAAGGGTTAAACCTTGCAGGTAAAATAGATATTTCTCCTACTAAAAATATGACCGTAACTTTTGGTGGTACATTTGATTATGGTGATCGATTTGCTTACTTAAGAAGTAATGAGTTATTCAATTCTCAAAATAACCCTCAAATAATTGATCGTTCTTGGAGAAGTTATGCTAGATTAACTCAACGTTTCGATAATAATGAAGACAAGGATAATCCTGCTTTAATAAAAAATGCATTCATTTCGTTACAAGCTGATTATTCTAACGATTTTCAAAAAATTCAAGACCAACATCATCAAGATAGATTAGCTGATTATGGTTATATTGGTAACTTCAAATCTACTCGACAAAATTCTTATAATATAGAAACATTTTACCCAATTGATGCTAATGGTAATTTAACTGGCGATACCATTAAAGGATTTTTATCCACTACTCAAGTTATAGCCACCTCTTTTACAAGAGACGAGATTAATCCAATATTAGCAAATTACGACGATAACTATTTTCAAATTTATGCCAACGACCCTTTTGGACACACTGAATCAAGAGGACAAATTCAAGGAAATGGTGGTTTAATAAATGGTGATATTCCAAGTACGGTTTATAATTTATGGAATGCTCAAGGAACTCAATACAATCAATATCAAGTAAGTAATACCGATCAGTTAAGAATAACTGCTGCTGGTAGTGCTGAAATTAAAGGTCACTCAATAAAATTAGGCTTTCAGTATGAGCAATTAACTTCAAGTTCATACAATATTTCTCCTTCTGCATTGTGGTCAACTGGTAGAGGTTTAGTAAATACCCATTTAGACAATAGAGACTTTACAGTAGGAAATTACAACGTTGGAACCACTCCATTTTTTATACCTAATAATAGTGGAGGAATTGATACGGTGTTTCAATACGATTTTAACCCTTTTTATGGCCCAAATCAAACGCAATTTGATAAAAACATTAGAGCAAAATTAGGTTTAGCTGAAAAAGGTTTAGACTGGATTGATTTTGACTCATATGGTAATACATTATGGAGTATTGGTGATTTTACACCGGATGATTTATTTAACAATAGTGGTCAAAATGCAATTAATTATTACGGATACGACTACACTGGTAAAAAATTATCAGGAAATCCATCCTTAGATGATTTCTTCTATAAAAAAGATGCTAATGGAAATTTGACACGTGAATTAGGTTCCTTTAAACCTATTTATATGGCAGGATACATACAAGATAAGTTTGCTTTCGAAGATTTAATTTTTAACGTTGGGGTTCGTGTTGATCGATATGATGCAAACCAACCTGTGTTAAAAGATAAATATTCATTGTTCCCTGTAAAAACTGTTGCTGAAGTGGGTAGTGTTCCTGGAAAACCATCAAACATTCAAGACAACTTTGTTGTTTATGTGGCAGATGCTGGTGACCCAAGTGTTAAATCAATAGTTGGTTACCGTGATGGTGATATTTGGTATGATGCAGATGGAAATGAGTTAACAGACCCTAAAGTTTTACATGCTACAGGAACTCCTCAACCATGGTTAGTCGACGCCAACAATAGCGTTGTTATTAAGGACTTGAGCCCTGCGTCATTTAAGGATTATGAGCCACAAATTAACGTTTCTCCACGTATTGCATTTTCGTTTCCAATTTCTGATGAAGCCTTATTTTTTGCTCATTATGATGTGTTGACTCAACGTCCATCATCAAACAGTAGCTTACAATTAATTGATTATTTGTTACTACAAAATAACAACGATAGAATCAATAACCCTGATTTAAAAGCTGAAAAAACAATCGATTATGAACTTGGGTTTCAACAAAAATTAACCAATAATTCTTCATTAAAAATATCCGCCTTTTACCGTGAACAACGTGATATGATTCAAGTGGTTCGTGTTGTTGGTGCATACCCTGAAGATTATTTGTCTTATGGTAATCAAGATTTTGGTACAGTTAAAGGAATGACTTTCGCTTACGATTTAAGAAGAAAAGGTAATTTCTCTATGAGAGCATCCTATACGTTGCAATTTGCTGATGGTACCGGTTCTAGCTCTACCACTTCTTTAAATCTTGTATCGAGTGGAAATGGTAATTTAAAAACATTAATGCCATTAGAATTTGACCAACGACATGTATTCGTACTTTCAGCAGATTATAGATATGGAGCTGGAAATGATTATGATGGACCTAAGATTTTTGGCAAAAATATTTTGTCGAATACTGGTGCTAATATTATTTTTAGAACAGCTTCGGGTGAACCTTATACTAAAACCTCTCGAATAGTAAATAGTGCTGTAATTACAGGTGCATTTAGCAGCCCAATGGAAGCATATTTTAACTCTTCTCGTCTTCCTTGGTCAACAACGGTTGATTTAAAGGTAGATAAAAATATCGATTTAAAATGGGGTAAAGGTGAAGGAGAAGAACGAACCAAAGCTTATTTAAATGTGTACGTTCAAGTATTAAACTTATTAGACGCTCAAAATATTTTGGATGTGTATTCCGCCACTGGTAACCCTAATGATGATGGATTTTTAGCTGCTGCCGAATGGCAAACCTTGATTGCTGCAAATCCTGATGAACAAGCATTTAGAGATTTATATCAAACAAAAATGTTAGATCCATCGAACTATGCATTGCCAAGAAGAATTAGATTAGGAATACAATTAAACTTTTAATGAGAATTATTTATATAAAATTGATAGCTATGGAAAACCTACGTAAAATGAAGACCAAACTTGCAATAGGATTAATCGTATTGTTAGGTGTTGGCACTCTGCAAGCTCGTATGGCTAATAATATTACCAATGGAAATGCAAATAAGGGTAATGGAACAAATCCTACCCCTGCTGCTGGATGTTCTCCAGCAACAGCTTTGGCCATATTAGAATTTAACAATGTTCGAGCTCGTTTAGAGGCAACTGGCGGTAGTATGTTTCAGGATAGGTCAAATAGTATTGCTGCTTATAACGTTCCAAAACAGCTATCTGAATCGGATCCATTATATACAGCAATTTATGCTGGGGCTTTATGGGTAGGTGGAAAAGATTTAAATGGTACATTAAAAGTTGCTGCTGTACAATTTAGAAATGAAGGAAATGATTTTTGGCCTGGTCCACTAGATGTTAATGCAGAAATTGATGCTACTACATGTAATATCTTTGACCAATATTTTGGTATTTCACGTCCTATGGTAAATGAGTTTGTTGCTTGGTTTGCAGACCCTTCTTCCAACCCTGATTATCAAATACCATCGGCAATTATAAATTATCCTGCTAAAGGTAATACCGTAAAAAAGAAACAACAGACGTATTATGTTGCTGAGGATTTGGCACCATTTTTTGATAAAGATGGTGATGGTTTTTATAATCCTGCAATGGGTGATTACCCAAAATATGATTTAATAGGAAATGTGGATTGTAGAGCTACTCGTGATATTCGTTTATTTGGTGATACTACGGTGTGGTTTGTGTTTAATGATAAAGGAAATACACACTCCGAGTCTCAAGGTGCTTCTATTGGTATGGAAATTAGAGGTCAAGCATTTGCGTTTGCCACCAATGACGAAATTAACGACATGACTTTTTATAATTATGAGTTAATAAATCGTTCAAGTTTTACATTTACCGATACGTATTTTGGACAATGGATTGATTCGGATTTAGGAAATTCAACAGATGATTATGTGGGTTGTGATGCTTCTAGAGGTTTAGGTTATTGCTATAACGGTGATAATAATGATGAAGATGGAACAAATGGTAAAGGTTATGGAGCTACTCCACCTGCTATTGGAGTTGATTTCTTTGAAGGCCCTTATATGGACAACGATAACGCAGATAATCCTTTAACCATAAATGTTGCAGATGCCATTGCTCAAAATGGAATTCCATATGCTGGCTTAGGTATCGGTTATGGTGATGGAATTGTTGATAATGAACGATATGGTATGCGTAAATTTGTATATTATAATATTGGTGCGGTAATTAATGGAAATGGTGATGTTAGAAATGCTGTTGACAACTACAATTATTTACAAGGAAAATGGTTAGATGGTGTAGGTCCTATGAAATGGGGGGGTGATGGAAATCCTTCCTCAACTGGTGGAACCGTTGATGCTGATTTATTGTTTCCTGGCGATTCTGACCCCCTCTATTGGAGTACTAAAGGAGTGGCTGTTACTCCAGTTCCATGGAGAGAAGTTGAAGCTGGTAATACTCCTGGTGATAGACGATTTATCGAGTCTGCTGGACCATTTACCTTGTTACCTGGTGCTGTTAATGATTTAACTGTTGGTATTGTTTACGCTAGAGCATTAAGTGGTGATAATACGGCATCTTTAACTAACCTTAAGGTTGCAGATGATAAAGCTCAAGCATTATTCGACAACTGTTTTAAAATATTAGAAGGACCAAATGCTCCAGATGTAACTATTCAGGAATTAGATAATGAATTGATTTTATTCTTGTCTAATAATAATCCTATCTCAAATAATTATAAAGAAGGAGCTCATTTAAAAGACCCATTTATTTCAATTCCTGCAAATGGTTTTCCAACTGCTACCGATACGTTAACTACTGCTCAACAAGATAAGTATAAGTATTACGATTTTCAAGGATACCAACTCTATCAGGTTAAAAATACCAATGTTTCAGTGAGTCAATTGTCAGATAATAATTTGGCACGATTGGTAGATCAAGTAGATATTGAAGACAATGTAGATCAAATTGTAAATTATACCTACAATAGTTTAATTAATGCGAACGTTCCACAAGAAATGGTAAACGGAAAAAACAAAGGTGTAAGACACTCTTTTAGAGTTACTGATGATGCTTTTGCCACTGGAACAAACAAAAAATTGGTAAATCATAAAACCTATCATTTTATTGCAATAGCCTATGCTTACAATAACTGGAAAACTATTGATCCTGCTCATTTTGCTGCAGGAGGACAATTAAAACCCTATTTGGCTAGTAGAACCAGCTCAACTGGTGGAGGTATTAAAATATTTTCTGGTATTCCTCACGACCCAAAACCACAAAATGATGGAACTGTTGTGAATTCTAACTATGGCGATATGCCAGAAATAACTAGAATTGAAGGTGCTGGTAACGGAGGGTTAACATTAGATTTGACTTCAGCCTCAGAAGCTCAAATTGTATCAAGTAATTTTACAAATTATCCTGTTTATGCTGCTGGTGCTGGTCCTATTGAAGTAAAAGTGGTTGATCCACTTAATGTAAAAAAAGGAACTTATACCTTACAATTTATGGATTCCACAACTGCTACTGCTGGCGTTAATTCTTTAAATGACGCCTATTGGAAGTTGGTGAATGGTTCTAGTGTAATTTATTCTGAACGAACCATTGAAGGAAGAAATGAACAGGTATTTACTGATTTAGGGTTTTCTGTAACCATACGTCAAGCGCAAAGTCCAGGTGTTGATTTTAATAAAGAAAATGGTTACATCACTTCAAGTATTAGTTATGCTGATCCTAACAAACCATGGTTATCTGGTGCATTTGATTTCGATACTCAAAATGACTTGAACTGGATTCGTTCAGGTATGCAAGATTATTCGGTTACTGCACCAAGTGAATATAATGACTACAAACAAGCAAATGGAAAAGATTATATGGATCCAAACCAGAAGTTTGAAGATATTTTAAAAGGTACTTGGGCTCCATATAGGTTGTTATCAAGTGTGGTTCTTGGAAAATCAAAAGATATTGGAAAAGTTAAAAATGCTCCTGCAATCGTTGACTATTTTATCAATGGTTCTGTGGTTAAATATTTCTCAACTTACGATTTCTCTAGCTTAACAAAATCGCAATCAGTTGATATCGTGTTTACTGCTGATCAAAGTAAATGGACAAGATGTGTAGTTTTTGAAACAGGTAATGATAAAACTGCTACAGAAGGAAATGTGCCATATTTTGCCAAAAGAGCTGCACTTAATGTTGGAAAAAACTATACTCCTGATGGAACCCTTAATCCACTAGGAACAACTGGTAAAGGTATGAGTTGGTTTCCTGGTTATGCTATTAATGTTGAAACTGGTGAACGATTAAATATGGCATTTGGTGAAGACAGTCGTCAATTCAATTTTAATGGTAGAGATATGAAATGGAATCCAACTGCCGATTTTTATCGTTTCGACACCCTCAATATGAGTTTAGATACCGTTTGGGGTGCTAGACATTATACCTATGTTTTCAACACAAGATATGACCAAGATAGAGTTTTAGATAGTTTATTATCTATTAACAGAACCCCTGCAGAAATAACCAAAGCCATTAAAAAAACTACTGAGTTAATTGGAACCACTGCCATGTGGGCAGGTATTCCTATGCTTCAATTTGGTCAAACGTTATTATCGAATGAGGCAAGAATAAAATTAAGAGTAAGCACTCCTTATAGCATTTTTCCTACGGCAAATTCAGCAAATGCTGAGCCTGTTGGAAATTCGCAACGACCCATGTATATGTTTACCATGGATGGATTCGCTGCGGAAACTGGAAATGCTACAGCCGCAAAAGAAGTGTTAGATATGATTAAGGCTGTTCCTAATCCATATTATGCGTATTCAGAATACGAGTCAGATAAATTTGATAACAGAATAAAAATCACCAATTTACCTGAAAAATGTACCATTTCGATTTACAATGTTGGCGGTACTTTAATGAGAAGATACATTAAAGGTAGTACAAAAACGAGCTTGGATTGGGATTTGAAAAATACAGCTGGAATACCCGTTGCAAGTGGAGTGTATTTAATCCATGTTGAAATTCCAAATGTTGGTGAAACAGTAATTAAATGGTATGGTGTAGCTAGACCTACTGATTTAAATGGATTGTAAGATTAATTGGTAATAATTTAGTGTTTTAGCTAGAAATAAGAACTGAATATAAAAGTTATAATTATGAAGAATGTTAAAATTGTAATAACACTGTTTTTAGCAGGATTAACTGCATTTACTGGTGCTTACGCTGGTAATGAAAACAGAGCTGGTGAAGCAGGTGCATCACAATTGTTAATTAATCCTTGGGTTAGAAGCGTTGGTTTTGGAGGAGCTAATACAGCTTCTGCTACTGGTCTGGAAGCCATGAGTTTAAACATTGCAGGAATGGCATTTACACGCAAAACCGAAGTCATGTTTACCAATAAAAACTGGTTGGTTGGTAGTGGCACAAAAGTAAATTCTTTTGGGTTAACGCAACGTGTTTCTGAAACAGGTGTTTTTGGAATTTCCTTTATGTCGATGAGTTTTGGAGATATAGAAATTACTACAACTGATTTACCTGAAGGCGGTATTGGAACCTACTCTCCTAGTTATTTAAATTTTGATTTAGCTTATGCCAAAACATTCTCCAATAGTATTTCTGGTGGTATTGCCGTTAGAGTGGTAAGTGAGTCTATTTCTAATGTAGATAGCAGAGGTGTTGCTTTTAATGCTGGTGTGAAATATGTAACTGGTGAAAACGATCGAATTAAATTCGGCATTTCATTAAACAATGTAGGACCATCCATGCAAGCTGCAGGTGAAGGTCTTTCTTTTACCAATGTTGATATTAATACAGGTATTACTTCTACACAACAACGAAAATCATCAACATACCAATTACCTTCATTGCTAAACATTGGAGCATCATATGATTTTTATGTTGCTGCAGTTAAAGATTCATCATCCAACCAATTAAAAGCACAACATCGTATAACTCTTGCTGGTAACTTTACTGCTAATTCTTTTACAAAAGATCAATATAGAATTGGTTTAGAATATGGTTTTAGAAACATGTTTATGTTACGAGCTGGTTATGTTATTGAAGATGGAACATGGTTTGATTCAACATTAAGAACTTCAGCATTTACTGGTCCTGCGTTTGGTGCATCATTAATGGCTCCGCTTGGTAAAGGTGGTGCTACATTTGGTATACATTATGCTTATGAAATGACAGAACGTTTTTCAGGAACTCATAGCATTGGTATCCGATTAGATTTATAACCCAACAATAAATATCATTTTAGTAAAGAGAACGCAATATTTGCGTTCTCTTTTTCGATTTAAATATCATTGATTATGACACAAAAAAATTATTATACCGAAGCTGGATTAAAAAATTTAAAAGAGGAATTGGATCTTTTAAAAAGTAGTGAGCGGTTAAAGATTTCTGCTCAAATTGCAGAAGCAAGAGACAAGGGTGATTTATCAGAAAATGCTGAGTACGATGCCGCAAAAGAAGCTCAAGGATTATTGGAACTTAAAATTTCAAAACTAGAAACACTTGTGGCTAATGCTAGAATAATTGATGAGTCACAAATTGATACCACAAAAGCATTAATTTTCTCGAAAGTGAAAATAAAAAACATGGCCAATAAAGTGGTTATGGAATACACGCTGGTATCCGAAAAAGAAGCCAATTTAAAAGAAAAAAGAATTTCCGTTGATTCCCCTATTGGGAAAAGTTTATTAGGAAAGTCGGTTGGTGATGTTGTTGAAGTACTTGTTCCTACTGGTAAAGTAAATTTTGAAATCATGGAAATTTCGAGATAATGCAACCTACCATTTTTACTAAAATAATTAACAAAGAAATTTCTGCCTACATCATAGACGAAAATGATGATTTCATTGCTTTTCTAGATGTGTTTCCTATGGCAAAAGGACATGTGTTGGTGGTCCCAAAAAAACAAGTTGATTATATTTTCGATTTAGAACCAACACTTTATTCAAATTTATGGTTGTTTGCGAGCAATATTGCTAAACGATTGGAAAAGGCAATTACTTGTAAACGAATTGGTATTGCTGTAATTGGTTTAGAAGTACCTCATGCGCATATCCATTTAATTCCACTCCAATCGGTTCAAGACATCAACTTTACTCTTCCTAAATTAACCTTGAGTAAAGAAGAAATGAAAGAAATACAACGATTAATTAATAATAATTAAACCCATTGTGCATTTGTAAGAAAATTTGTCAATTCGATCCGTCAGCTGACTGAGATTGAAATGAGTGAAATTTGTATAGAGAATACAAATTTTTAATAAAAAAGGTGTGTTCTCGATACTTTTTCTTTCAGAAAAAACTCGAACTGACACCTTTTTTATTAAAAATTGTTCTAAATGCACAACGGGTTAATTAATCCTTTTTTCTAGTAGGATTTTGAGCCAAAAATGCTTTCCACCCAGAATAGCTAGTGCCCGTTCCAATAGTATTGTTTTGAAAAGAATGACACATGGCTACAGCTAAGCCATCAGTAGCATCGAGATGTTTTGGCAATGTTTTTATTTTAAGTAACGACACCAACATTGCTGCAACTTGTTCTTTGGATGAAGTACCTTTTCCAGTAATAGATTGTTTTATTTTTCGAGGCGAGTACTCAAATACAGGAATATTTCTTGATAATGCTGCAGCAATTGAAATACCTTGAGCCCTTCCTAATTTAAGCATTGATTGAGCATTTTTCCCTAAAAAAGGGGCCTCAATTGAAATCTCATCAGGGTGGTATTCATCAATTAAATACATGGTTCGTTCAAATATTTTTTGTAGTTTTAAAAAATGGGTTTCTATTTTTTTTAGTTCAATAGAACCCATTGCAATTAACTCGGCTTTATTATGTTTAATATGAATAATTCCATATCCCATAACAATTGTTCCAGGGTCAATACCTAATATTATTTTATCTTTAACCACAATTTAGTAACGTTGAATACGACAGCAAGATACAATTATTTTAATTTATTTGTTAGAGTAATTATTGGTATTGCGGCAATTTTATTTATTTATGTTAAACTTAAAGAAAATGTAGAAATTACCTGGTCAGCATTTCATATACAAACATTAAAAATCCATTATGTTGTTTTTGCATTCGTGTTAACCTTTTTTAATTGGGGTTTAGAAACGCATAAATGGAGGGTATTGATAGCTAAGATTAAAGTTATTTCATTTCTCCAAGCCTACAAGCTAATTTTAGCGGGGATATTACTGAGCATATTAACTCCAAATAGAGTGGGCGAAATACCAGCTAGAGCATTTTTATTAAAAGATGATGCTAATTTTAAACAGCTCACCTATATTACGTTTGTTGGTGCCTATGCTCAATTAATGATTACTATTTTTATGGGCATTATTGGATTATGGCTTACCATAGATATTTTGAGAATACCAATTCCTAATACCTACTGGATGTTTTTATTTACACTGATGATGTTAATACTAACTAGTTTACTATTTTCAAAAAAAATTAAAACCTTTGTATTTCATTTTTTTAAAATTGATCCAATTCAATTTGACGACTTTGACAATTTTATGTTTGCTATTTTTATAAGTTTGTTACGTTACATTATTTTTATCATTCAATATTATTTGATGTTAGAGGCATTTAATGTTCATTTTTTGGCATTTTCACAAATTTGGTTGATAGCAGTTTGTTTTTTACTAGCATCAATTATTCCAACTTTAATAATTTCTGAACTTGGTGTCCGCAGCTCTGTGGCAATTGTGGTATTTGCATCATTATCTGGAAATGCAATATCTGTAATAAGTGCCTCAATAATGTTATGGGTTATTAATATTGGAATTCCAGCGTGTTTAGGCATCTTCAGTCTTAATAAAATAAAAATTAAAAGTTGATTTTAACGCAGATAATATTAACATCAATAATTGGATGTTACATCTTATTAATTACCATTGCAATAGTTGGATTTTATCGTCAATGGAATAAAGATAAGATTGGGTTAGAAAAAAATAACCCTATAAAAATTAGTATAATAATTGCTATTCGAAATGAACAAGACACTATTGCTAAATGTATTAGGTCTATTTTAAATCAATCCTACTCAGAAGAAGATTTTGAGATTATTTTAGTTGACGATCATTCTAACGATGCAACGGTTACTATGGTTAAACCATTTCAATTGACAAACAAAAATATAACACTAATTCAACTTCAAGAAAAATTTGGAAAAAAACAAGCCCTACAAATGGGTGTTAAGAAGGCAAAATTCGAAGTTATTGCAACGACCGATGCAGATTGTATATTACCTGTAAATTGGCTTTATATAGCTGCACAAAAGTTTAAAACCAAAACGGACTTATTAATTGGTCCTATTCAATTTAGTTCAAACCAAGGTTTTTTGAATGTGTTTCAGCAGTTAGATATGTTTGCCATGCAAGGAATCACTTTTGGTTTTGCAAATTTTAATAAACCTATATTAAATAATGCAGCTAACCTATTTTTTAATAAACACGAATTTCTTGACAGCTTTTCTATTATCAATAATAAACACCCTTCAGGTGATGATGTTTTTTTATTAGAACAATTAAAATCCAACAAAAAAAAAATAACATGTTGTTTAAATGAAAATTTTATTGTTACAACAAAACCAGAAAGCAATTTTGATGGATTCTTTAATCAACGTTTACGATGGGCATCAAAAAGTAAGTTTTATAAAGATACTTTTTTGAAATTCACAAGTATTTTGACTTTACTAACAAATTCAATAGTCATCTTCATCTACTATCATTTGATGTTTATCGATACAATATGTGATGTTTATATAATCTTGTTGGTAAGTAAATGGCTTATTGATTTTATATTATTATTTTTGGCTTCATCTTTCTATAAAAATAGAAAATTAATGTGTTATTTTATTCCCGTTCAGCTTGTTTATCCAATTTACATTTTTGCTGTAGGAATATTATCAATGGTTGTAAAGTTTAAATGGAAAGAAAGAATTTATAATGCGTAAAGAGAAAAAGGAAATATATTCTAAATCACTCACCTATCATGCTTGGCAACGGTTAAAAAAGAACAAACTGGCAATGCTTGGTATGTTTATTATATGTTTAGCTACTATTATTGCCGTTTTAGGACCAATTATTAGGCCTGATTCATCTCCAAAAGCTAATAATCAAATTTTAGAAATCACTACAAAAAAACCTGGTTTTAAGGTTCAATTGCTGCAAATAAGGAGAAATGAAGCATCGAAACCTCGTGCCTTTTGGGATTTATTTTCAACCGGATTACAAAGTGACTACAAATTTGTGCCTATATATGATTATAGTTTTGAAGGAAGTAATATTGTGGTTGAAAAATATACTGGAACGGAAGTAAATAATGGTCAGATTTTGCGATTCAATCTGGCTGATGTAGTATTTCCAGTAGTAAATGGTGAAGTAGTGGAAACCAAAAATGGGTTAGAGTTTACCACCATTAATGAAGGGAAAAAAACAATTTCTATTAATGAGCTTAAGCATCTGGTAGAAAAAGACAACATTATCACTAAAAAATTTATACTAGGTACGGATAAATATGGTAGAGATTTATTAAGTAGATTAATGGCTGGAACATGGATTTCCTTGTCAGTTGGATTTATTTCCGTTTTTATTTCATTATTAATTGGTATTTCACTTGGTGCTATTGCAGGATATTACAGAGGATGGGTAGATGACGTAATAATTTGGATTATTAATGTGGTATGGTCTATACCAACACTACTTTTGGTTATTGCCATTACGTTGGCCTTAGGAAAAGATTTTTGGCAAGTTTTTGTGGCGGTTGGTTTAACCATGTGGGTTGAAGTTGCCAGAGTAGTAAGGGGGCAAGTTTTAAGCATACGAGAAAAAGAATTTGTAGAAGCTGGTAAAGCATTAGGTTTTACTGATAAACGAATAATTTTTAAACACATTATTCCGAACGTTTTGGGTCCAGTAATTGTAATTTCTGCGATTAATTTTGCAGCTGCAATCTTAATAGAAGCAGGATTAAGCTATTTAGGAATTGGCGCTCAACCACCGCAAGCCACTTGGGGTAAAATGATTTCTGAACACAAAGGCTATATTATAACTGGAGATGCCTATTTAGCGGTTTTACCTGGTGTAGCAATTACATTAATGGTATTAGCTTTTGTATTGGTAGGAAACGGTTTAAGAGATGCGTTAGATTCTAAATCTGTAGATGATTTACCAACAGTTTAGAGGGGTTGTAAGAATAAACTACCTCGGGGCAGATCCCCAGAGGTATTAGTGAATAACAACCACAGATTCACTGATTTTCAAAAATCTTTTTTAATCTGTGAATCTGTGGCAAAAAAAATCGAAGCAAAGCTTCGAGGAATTAAACCTAAAGAGATTAAAAAATATTTCTCAAAAATCTTAGCATCAAGTGTTGTAATGAGCTATTAAAAACCTGAGATTATTTTCCAAGTAAAATTTTCCACGCCCCTAATATTTCACCTTTTTCAATTAATTTTTTGCTAGCGAATATCGTTTCTTCTGATAAAATTTCAGCATTAATAAAATTTTCGGGATAAGGAATAGATTCAACACCAGCCAACAAAGCAAGGTCATTACCACTAAAAAATTTGCTAGTTCTAATATATGGAGGAATTTGGTCAACTCCAATTCCTATTGAAGAAATTGGCTTTTCAATTTCAAACATTGATTGTTCGTTAGCTCTGCAGTACCAATTACCCCCCATTCTACTAACCAAATCAATTTTTTTCTGGTCTATCATCCCATCTTTATCCAAGATGCTTTCTTTAATATGTAATCGCAAAACCTCGCATATTACAAGATTTCCAGCGCCACCGCTTTGACCGAGTTCAATTATTTGATTTACTTTACATTCAAATTGTACTGGAGATTCCTTAACTCTATAAGGCTTTACAACATCCGATTTTAATGGTGTTAATCCAGCCTTTATAAATTCATCAATATTTTTTTCAAAAGGAGAACTTGATAAAGACATTTGTTGCACAATATCATAATTAACAACATTAATCACTACTTCGGCAACTTCGTTTACATTATCAAATGTATTCTTGGTTCCAGCAGTTCGACCACTTCTAGCAGGTGAAAAAATTAAAATTGGTGGGTTAGCACTAAATACGTTAAAAAAACTAAATGGACTCAAATTTCGATTACCATTTTTATCAATGGTACTTGCAAAGGCAATTGGTCTTGGACCAATTGAGCCAAGTAAATATTGATGTATTTTTTGAGTGGATAATTCGCTGGCGTTTAAAGATAACATATTTATTGGATTACTAATTCGTACTTGTTATCGTAAATGGTAACATCAATTTTATCATCACAACCTGAGCCAAAATTTAACGTTCTGGTAGGAAGATTATCTGGTTTAACAGCCACAATACCAGCACCAATCCAATTGCAGTTACCTGCTAATGTTAAGTTAGTGGTTATTTGAGACGAAAATGTGTTTCCTTTAAATGCTATACCGTTATTAGAACCACTGATTGAATAAACATCATCAGCAATGGTTGGTGTTAATTTGCCTTTAATAATTTGAAGTTGGTTAGAGCCATTAAAGAATATTTTTTGATTTGAACTATTTGCAATTTTTAAATCATTAAAATTTACAGAAAAAGTAGGGAAGGAATCGATAAGTCCTAGATATTGAAATACCAATGTACCTGAACTTATACTAAACCCGTTGTAACTGTAATTACTAAAAGATACTGTAGTTGAAGTACCACTGTTATTATAATTGCCATTTAAAGTTGTTTTAATAGTGCCATTTCTTATAATTCCGTTTGTTGTGCAATTGGCGTTGAAAATAATATCTAATTTTTTTGGATTACTCAAGGTATCTATATAAATAGAATCGCAACCATAAACAGCATTAGAATCAATTGAGGTTGAAGTTACAATTCCTTGAGAATAATAAGCCGCTTGGTGAACGGTTTTAAAAATGTCGTAGAATAAATTTGTTGCAAACGCAACATCAACCGAAGTATTGGTGGTATTGTCTAGGTCTCGATCTGACTTCTTACAAGAAGATATGACTATTAGACAAATAAATACAATGAGTAGATTTTTTTTTATCATGGCTAAAAATTTTATTGAATCTAAATTAACTTATTTTTTTGGTATACTGCAAATGTGTAGTTGTATTTGTGATTTTCGTCAATTTTATGGTGTGTTTTTGAAATAAGTCTCCATTTATTAAAATCTATTTTTGGGAAATATGTATCTGCCTTAAAAGAGCCGTGCACATGAGTAATGTACATTTGGTCAATCCTATTTTTTTCTAAAGCTTCTTGATATATTTGGCCACCACCAATTATAAATACTTCATTTTCGTTGTTTGATTTAGCAAAATTAATTGCATCCTCTAAAGAGTGTTTGATAACACAATTTGGTTCATCAAAATTATTATCCTTTGTAAGTACTATATTAGTCCGATTCACTAGTGGTCTATATTTTTGCGGAATGGATAGATAATTTTTTCGGCCAGTAATAACATGATGGTTTAAAGTAATTTCTTTAAAGTATTTCATGTCATTTGGTAAATGCCAAATAAGGTTATTTTCATAACCAATGGCGTTATTCTCTGCTACTGCTACTATTAATGAAACGATCATAGTTTTTTTAACCATTTGTTATACACGTCATTTTTATTATCACTATTGGTTGATAATTTATAGTAAAACGAATCATTTTCTACTAATGGAAAAGATAGGTTTATTAAAATATTATCTCTGCTAACTAATAGATCTACTGTATCTCCGATTTGTTTGTTCTTAATAAGATCATTAATATTATTATCAACTCTAAATCCGTCTAATCCAATAATTTCATCATTTGCATTCAAACCTCCTTTAAATGCAGCACTATTTTTTATTACAGTTTTAATCATGTTGTTGGATGAAGTAATTCCTAGATTAACGCTTTGGCTTTTGTAGATATCAACATTAATATTTGCATAACCAAATATAGTTTGATAGTCGAATGATTTAGTTCCATTTACATAATCATTAAAAAAGCTATTAAGATTTAGTCCAGATACTTTTTCTAAGGCTAACTGAACATCTGCAATAGTAATTCCACGATGTTGTTTTTTATAAAATTCTTGATATAAATAATTCATAACATCGTCTAACGACTTAGCTCCTTTGGTCGATTCGGCAATCATCAAGTCAAGCATATTTGCAATAACAGAGCCTTTAGTATAGTATGACACGGTTGAGTTATAACTATTTTCATTTGGTCGATAACCTTTAACCCATGCATTAAAACTTGATTCGGTAACCGATTGAACTGAACTTCCAGGTTGATTTTCTATACTATTAATAGAATTGGTACATTTTTTTATCATTTCATCTTCGGTAAAATAACCTGCTCTATATAATAATAGTTCATCATAATAACTGGTAAAACCCTCCATGACCCACAATAAATCAGTATAGTTTTCGGTACTATAATCAAAAAGATCGAATGATGAAGGACTAATTCTTTTGACATTCCAAAGATGGAAATATTCATGAGCAACAACAGATAAAAACCCTTTGTAATCATCACCTTGATAGGTCGAACGATCAACATCGATAGTGGTTGAATTTTGGTGCTCCAACCCTCCCCCACCTCGTGTAACATTGTGGATAATAAATGTATACTTTTTATTAGGGTTTTCCCAAAAAACAGCAGTTGCTGTCTCAACAATTTTTTTCATATCAACCTTAAGTACCTCCATATTGAAATTACCTTTTCCTACCATTGCTACAGTGTGTTCGACACCAGCTGCATTAAAACTAAAGGTTTCATGATTGCCTATTTCCACAGGGCAATCTACCAACACATTATAGTTTAGAGCGGTGTAAATGAACTCCGTTTCGCTAGTTTTATTTAGCGAAGTTGTTACTTTTTTCCATTCTTTAAATGGAACTATTGTTAATGTAATGGGTTTGTTAAGTAGTTCTTTTACAAACATAAAAATGCTTGAACCATTAAAATAGCCATGACTTGCATCCAAAAAACTTGTTCTAACACTTTGTTCAAACGCATAAACGGAGTAGGTAATTTTGATGTTTTTTGATTTATTAGTAAATAATCTCCAAGTATTTTTGTCCAATTGATTAATTACCAATTTTTTATCATTTGAAAAGGCATTAATGTTTTCAATATTTTTTTCAAATTCTCTAATTAAATATGAACCTGGAGCCCAAACAGGCATGTTTACATCTACATAATTTTTTTCATAATCAACAATATTCATGGTAACTTCAAAATAATGTGATTGTGGTTCGGGCATAGTGACTTCATAATTAATTGAAGCAGCCAACATGGTATTAACTAAAAGAAAAAAAACACTCCAAAAGAAAACTTTCATTATTAATTTACGTTAAAATATGTTAACAGTAAAATTACAGAATAATAATTTCTTGAATTAGTAGTTTAACTATTATAAGAAATACATCGTATATTCGAAAATTAATTTTATCTCTTAAATTCTAAATCTTTGTAATATGTCGAAAAAAATGTTAGAGTACACAAAAGATTTGTTAAATAAAGTAAGTTTTGATATTAAATTATTTAGGAAAGAATTAGCAAAAGCATATCAATGCTTATTAGAAGAAGAAGTAGATGAATTAAGAAAATGGGTAATGCTAAATTTTGGAGAGCAGTATTTATTAAATCCCATTTACGTAGTAAAATAGAAACGACTATACTAGTTCATATGCAATTGCATGTATTTTTGTAACTAACATAGAGCTCAACCTATTTATATCGCCGATAATACCATAATCGTCTGGGTCGAAGTGCCAAAATAATTTCACTTCACTTTTTTTATGTTTTGTAAGTGAATCAAGCATTCGAATAATTTCAAATATGAATATTGAAGAGTCTTCTGTATAATATTCTAAATCGATGAGCACATGAGTAGATTCTTGCGGATTATCGATGTATTGTTGAAATAAATCAAGGATTCTGGGATAGAATTCTTCAGGATTATTTAGGGTGGATCTACCTATTAGACTTATTTTACCCTTTTTATAATCGATTAGTATTTGAGGAACTTTAACTGATTCTTTTAATTCAAATTTATCCATTTGTTTTTGTTCAAAGTTAAATGGAATAGACTAAATAAGTGTAAAGAGAATATGGCTGAAATGTTACTAAATAGTTAAGAAATACTTACAAAGTCTTTAAATGCCCAATATCGCTCTTTTCAAAAGGGTATGCATTAAACGTCCCCATTGCTTTAGCGACCATTTCACCTTTTTGATTATAAATTTCGCCTGAAGTAGAAATAATACGTTTGCCAGCAAAATCAACCCTTCCATATCCTTTTAGGATATCGCCCAAATAGGCTGGTTTAAAATAATTCAATTTGTATTCAACAGTAGAAACCAATTTTTTTTGATGAGCAACTAAACTTAATGCTGCTACACCAATTACACCGTCCATAAGTGCAGCAATCATACCACCATGTATTGTAGTAGTGGTAGCCAAATGTTTTTCCATCACTTCCATTTCATAAGTTATTTCACCTGGTTTAATTAAGGTAAGTTTCATATTGTTTTCTCTCCCAAATTGATTGGTTAGGTTGTATATTTCGATTAGTTTTTCCATAATTAATGTTCGGTTAATAATATAATGTAAAAGTGCAAAAATACAATCAGAATGTTTGCTAACTTAGTATCTTAATTTAAAAATGCTAAAATATTATGAATTTAAAAAATGTAACAACTTCGTTGTTGATGGTGATGTTAATTTTTCTCTTTGCTTGTAAAGATGAAGAAATGGAAAACAAGGTTGCTGACCTAGAAAATCAAAATACTGAATTGAATCAGGTTTCTGCCGAAAAAGATAATAAAATTGAAACCTACATTCAATCGCTAAATGAAGTATATGATAACTTGGCTGTTATTAAAGAAAAGCAAAAAATAATTACAACTAGTTTTGATAAAGGTAATGGCGAAATGACTGCAGATGTGAAAGATTTGATTGTTAATGATATAGGGTTGATTAATAATTTGTTGGAAGAGAATAAACAAAAAATTCAAGCATTAAATTCTAGACTAAAAAAGTCAAATTTAAAAATTACTGAGCTCGAAAAAATGATAGAAAATATGGCTGCTCAGTTGCAAGAAAAAGACGCAGAAATTAGTATTCTTCAAACACAGTTGGCAAGTGCTAACGAACAATTAAAAGTATTGTTTGAAGAATATAACAACAGAATCGAAGAAATAGGAGCTCAAACGGATAAATTAAACACCGCTTTTTATTGTTTTGGGACTTCAAAAGAATTAAAAACACAACGTGTATTAACAAAAGAAGGTGGATTTATAGGGATTGGTAAATCAGAAAAATTGGCTTCCGATTTTAATAAAGACTATTTTACTAAAATAGATATGACGTTAGTAAGAAGTATTGATTTAAAATGTAAAAAGGCCAAATTAATAACTACTCATCCATCTGATTCTTACAAATTAGAAGGTGGTAAAGAATCTGTTGATAAATTGGTAATTACTAATCCTGAAAAATTTTGGTCAACATCAAAATACTTGGTTATCGTGGTGGAGTAATTGCTTACCAGAAAGTTAAAAACATACATCAATTTAAACAAAAACCCTTCACTATTTCAAGTGAAGGGTTTTTGTTTGAGTAAGCTAAAACTTAGCGCAAGGGGTAAAAAATTTAGCTTTTCGTTTCTTTTTCTTTTTTGTGGCTATTTCATAAATCAATGAAATTTCATGTGAACCCGCTGAATTTGCTGCTAATCTTGAAATTGTGGCGTCATAACTATAACCAATACTTAAATTATAATCTACCAACGTATAACCTAAAATTATTGCAACAGCATCATTATTTAATACGCCATCATATGATTTTAACAAAGGAATTCCTCTATACCAAACACCAAAAACAAATGGTTCTTGTGTGTAATAAATACCTAAATCAAGTTGGTCGAACTTATGTTGTGACTTGTAGTTCAACGCTAAATTAATATACTTAGCTGCATTTCTTTTGTTTCCATCAACTAAGTTAAATTTGTAACCCCCATGTAAAGAATAGTTTAAATACAATGGACTTTCATTGTTGGTTAATGATTGGTTGGGTTGATTGATATGATTAAACGCTATTCCTCCCCAAAATTTTTCATTATATAAAAGTACGCCAGATGCCAAGTCGAGGTAAGAAGTGTTTTCTATAGAAAAAGATTCTGTTGTTGCTCCATCAGTGTATAATTGGTCATTAAAAACCAAGTTTGTAAAATCTATGGCGGTTTTTATATAATTAAATTTCAAACCAGGTTGTACCCATATTTTTTTCTTTAGTTGAAATCGATATGCATACAATGCTCCAATTTGGGTTGTAGTCAAAGGAGAAATTCCTGCTCGCTCATGCGCTACAAGCAATCCTATTCCGCTATTAAATTCCGCTAAATTATAATCATACGAAAATAACATGTTAGTATAATGACCAGGTATGGCTGTCCATTGATTTCTATAATTTGTAATAAATCGATGCTCCATTGTTGACCCAGTAAATCCAGGATTTAGATAAAGAGGAGTTGCATTAAATTGAGTGAATTGCATGTCTTGAGCCTTCAATTTTAAAAATTGGCTCAATATAAAAATTGATATGAGAATGGTTCGAATCAATTTTTCTTTTCTAATTTAAATATTATTGGCTTTAAGCTATTTATGTCAAAAACTAAATCTTCAGTTTTTGGATGATACCCTTCAGCTTGAATTACATAGTTGTAGGTTTTTTCTGGTTCTACAAGCATAATAAATTTACCAGAACCTTCGTTGGACTTATAAATTCCTTGAATTTTTGCCGTTTCATTTTCTATTAGTGTAATTTTCGCTGCAATAGGTTTATTATCAATTTCACTGTAGACTTCTCCTTTTAGCACGTGGAGTTGTTCGAATTCATCCTTTAAAATTACTTTATAAATATCTTGACCGCCGTACCCACCTTGTTGAGAAGATGAATAGTAGCCCGTTTTTCCATCAGCAGCAACGACATAAAAAATATCATCATTAACTGTATTTATTGGATAGCCTAAGTTTTCGGGATTGGTCCAGGTATTGTCATCGCCTATCTTAGTTTTAAAAATATCATACCCCCCCATGTTTTGGTGACCAGTCGAACTAAAATATAGGGTTTTTCCATCAGAATGAATAAATGGCGCATCTTCGTCGAATTCGGTATTAATAGTTGGCCCTAAATTTTGAGCTTTTCCCCAAGTTCCATTGGGTAATCGTTCAACTTTATAGATATCTTTTCCTCCAAAACCTCCATCACGATTACTCGAAAAATAAATTATTTTGTCGTTGGCAGTTATAGAAGCACTTGATTCAATAAATTCTGTGTTAATATTTGAAGGTAATTTTGTTGGTATTTCCCAATCGTTTAAACCCATTCTGCACTCGTATAAATCACCAGATATCAAATCAGGACTGGTTCTAAAAATTATCAAGAGTTGTCCATCAGGAGAAAGTCCAGCACAAGCATCGTTTGTTTCTGTATTTATTCCAGTTTTCATTTGAATAGGTTTTTGCCAGCTACTTCCCGATTTGATAGAGTAAAAAATATCTTCATCATATTTGCCAATTGGGTCAAGTTGTTTTCCTGTGCTTTCAGGTCTTCTTGATGTGAAAAACAGCATACTTTCGTCTGCTGTAATTAAGGGTACATAATCATCAAATTTGCTATTAATTGCAGCCCCAACATTTTGAATTATTACATTTCGTGGGGTTTTATTGGCTTCTTCTGCATAAATTGATTTATTGATTAACCTGTTTACCTCTTCGTTGGTCAAATCCTTTTTCCCATTAATAATTTTATACCCATTATAAAAGTTGATGGCTTTTTTAAATTTTTGGTCAGCATGTGCTATTGCTGCTTTATATCTAAACAATTCCAGACTAACGGTACTTGAAGTTTTTAGAAAAAACAATTCAGCAGTTTTATAGTCATTCAACTCATAATAGCAAACGCCTAACTTATAATTGACTGTTATGTTAGAAGTGTCAAGATTATATGCGTCTAGATATAATTTTTCTGCTCCAAAAAAATCTTGTATTTCAAATTTTTCATCTGCATTTTTTATTAATTTTTTAACATCTATTGATTGTCCAAAGAGGTTTAAACTAAAAGTTAAAAAGCCAACTATTACGTAGTGTTTCATTTTTTTTATCTTAATAATGTAATATCTCCAACAAAAGTTTCAGATCTTCCATCAACAAAAGTTACTTGAATTTTATATACATATACATCTTGTTGCACAAGTTTTTCTCTGTAATAACCATCCCATCCAATATTAATGTCAGTGCTAATAAAAAGTAATTCGCCCCATTTATTAAAAACGTTAAGTTCATATTTATCAACACCAAAAAGAATAGGGTGAAAAACATCGTTATCTAAATTTCCAGAAACAATTACACCGCCATTACTTCCACTAGGATTAGGCGTAAACGCATTCGGTATTTTAATAATTCCCTCAGATTTTGCTTCAACTGCCGAAACTAAGGTAAAAGTATCTTTACAGTTGTTAATAGTAGTAGCTATTAGCGTTACATCAAAAAATCCAGGTATCGTATAATAGTGCTGAGGATTTTCTTCAGAAGATAGATTTCCATCGCCAAAATTCCATTCATAACTTGCTGCAAATGATGATAAATTATACAATGTCACTGCTTGTGATGGTATGGTTACGACGTTAGGCATTGCGGTAAAAAATGCTTGAGGTACTTGATAAACTTCAATCAATTGTGTTTTGGTAATGGTGTTTGAACCTCCATCGCCAATAGCAGTGAGGGTAACATTGAAAATACCAGGATTGTAATATGTATAGAATGGATTAGTTTGTGTTGAGATACCACCGTCACCAAAATTCCAACTATACTGATTGGCGTAAAGCGAGTTGTTTACAAATTGAACTTTTAATGGTCGACAACCTGTTGCAGATCCGTTAAAATCAGCCACTGGAACAGGGGGTATAATATGAATGATCTGAGTCGCAGAATCAGAACAATATGAGCCACTTATAATAAGATTAATTCCGTAGTCTCCCCAGGTAGTGTAAACATTATTAGGTGGTGATTGAAGATTAGAATACGTGCTATCTCCATAATCCCATGAATATTGCCAAAATCCAAATGAGGAAGTATTAGAAATAGCGACAGCTGTGCTTGGATAAGCTTGAGTTGTTGGAGAAGCAATAAATGAAGCATTCGGTGTGGTGTAAACAGTTATTGATTTTTCAAGCGTATCATTACATCCATAAAACGATTCAGCAATTAAACTAATCGAGTAAGTAATATCGTTGGGTGTTGTATTTGTAAATGTATGTGCAGGACTTGGGTTTAGATCAAGTGCCGAACCATCACCAAAATTCCAGATAAATGTATTTGCTCCAATTGAAGTATTCACAAAATTTGTACTTAATGGACTGCAGCCCACACTGTCTGAAACAAAATTTGCTAGAACTTCTGGGTAGACCGTAATCGTATGTGAAGTTGAGTCTATGCATCCATTCATTGTTTCTGAAATTAAGGTAACACCGTAATTTTGAACCACTCCAGAGTTATTATTAAACGTATAATTAAAAATTGATGCTAAGGTATCAAAAGCTACGCCGCTTCCCACATTCCAATTAAAACTTGAACCGTTAAATGAATTATTGTTGAAGGTAACAGTTAAAGGTTGACAACCAACAGACATGTTAGTATTAAATAAAGCTGTAGTGGAAGGGTATACTAAAATTTGTTGATAGGTGGTATCGAAACAACCATAATTTGATTCAATAATTAACTGAACGTTAACGTATTGATTTGTAACACCTGAATTAACAAAGGTGTGTGTAGGGTTAGGAATATTTTCTATTGGAGCTCCATCTCCAAAATTCCAATAATAATTAATGGCACCAATTGACACATTGTTAAAATCAGTTGTAAAAGGGCTACAACCAAAGGTATCGACAACCATTTGTGCTGTAATTTCTGGATAAACCGTTATTAATTGTTGAGCAGTATCTTTACAACTTTTATCTGTTTCGGTAACAAGGTAGGTTTGGATGTTCTGTAACATTCCGCTTGTGTTGTTGAAAACATGCATAAATGATGCAGAAAGCGTATCAAATGTTGTACCATCACCTAAATTCCAATGATAATATGTGCCTCCAATAGAAGTATTAGAGAATGCAACAGAAAACGGATGACAGCCATTCGTATCATTTACCGTGAATAAGGCAGAGGGGTTAGGAAAAACCATTACTTGTCCATAAGTGGTGTCTACACAACCAAATGGTGAAGTAGCTGTTAATGTAACATCATAGATTAAATTATTGGTTGAGTTATTGTAAAAAGTGTGTGATGGAGTTGGTCCTGTCCCAGTATTTCCATCACCAAAATCCCAACTATAAACAACAGCACCAATTACTGATGGAAAATTTACTGATAAAGGGCTACAGCCCGAATCGGGGTTTATACTAAATCCAAATTGAGGTTCTGGATATACCGTCAAATTTCTAGTGGTAGTATCTGAGCAACCATTAGTACTTATAGCAATTAGTTGAACCAAATGATTATCTATAAATAAAGTAAGATTTTGATAAATATGAGCAGGATTCCATGAATTATCGAGTGGAGAGCCGTCACCAAAATTCCATATTTGATTAACTGATCCAGTTGATGTATTTGTAAAATTAACGATTAAGGGAGCACAATCTAAAACGGCATCATCAACAAATGAGGCCGTTGGATTTGGATAAACAGTAACAAGTTTTGTCATAGAATCAGCACATCCAAATGCTGTTTGAGCAATTAATGTAACCGTATAAGACGTGTCGACACCATAGGTATTGGTAAATATATGAGATGGATTGGTGGTTGAAGTTGTTGGAGAACCATCGCTAAAATTCCAACTAAAATTAACTGCATTTGCACTTGAAGTATTTGAAAAATGAACAAATAAATCGGCACAACCGTTGTTGGTATCTGTTGTAAAGTTTGCAATAGGAACATTTTCTACATTTATTTGTACAGTATCTGTTGCAGAGCAGTATGCTGTATTAACAGACAAAATCATATCATAAAAACCTGCGGTAACATACATATGATTTGGGTTTTGGTTAGTACTAGAAGTTGCGTCACCAAAATTCCAATTCCATGATAAAATGGGGTCGCCAAGAGATGAAGTAGAATTATCAAAAAAGGTTGCAACGCTATTTACACATACACTGGTTGGCGTAAAAGCTGGCACTGGTGTTTGATGAACATATAGCAACGTGCTGTAAGTATTGCTACATAAATTTGTATTCTGTACCGTTAGAACTAATGGATAACTTCCAGGAGAACCATAAAATTGAATTGGAGGATTTTGTAGTGTACTTGTTTGAGAATTACCAAAATTCCAGTCCCAAGAAATCGCATCTACAGATGAGGTATTGGTAAAATTAACGAACATGCTATCACAACCATGGTTATTATCAAAACTAAAATTTGCTACAGGGCTAGCCAAAACATGAACATTTAGAGATGCAGTATCACTACACCCACCAGTTCCTCCAGTAATATTTGCAACAAGATGTATCAAAAAATCACCTGAAGCATTAAATGTATGTGTTACATTACCTCCAGCTGAAGTATTCCACCCTGATCCATCTTCAAAATTCCAAGAATAACTGGTTGCTCCGCCACCTGACAAATTATTAAACGTAATGGATTCTCCTCTGCAAATAGTATCTTTTGAAGCCGTTAAAGCTGCAAAAGGTGGGGCAACAATTTGAATGGTAATGTATGCTGTATCAGCTCCACAAAAACCGCTATCAACCATCATCACATTATAGGTTCCAATTCCTGGGTATGCAATAGTATAGGGAAGCGCTGGTGGCCAAGCTACCCAACCCACAATTGAGTCGTGTCCGGTGCCCCAATAATTTCCAAAATTCCACCATTCATAACGTTGAGCAATATTCCCCTGTGCATAGCAATTTCGATTAGTAATATTTTGAAATGTTACCTGCGTATCAGGATAACAAAGCAATGTTGCTGAGGCGGTTATTGCTGCATCGTCAATATCCCAAATACGAATTGGGTTAAACGTGGCAGCACTATTACCTCCCTGAAGGGTATTGCAATAATTTTCAGCCGTTAAAGTAACTTGAGTAACACAATTTACTGTTCCTTGAAGGTACATGTGAGATACGGTTTGTCCCATATTGGTATAATCGGTTACCAATGGAGGACTTCCATCACCAAAATCCCAAGTAAATACGGTTGTTTCTGATGTGTTGGTGCTACTATTAATAAATTCAAGTGGAGCTGGAGCACATGTTTGAGTAAGACCACCAACAGGTATTTGTATAGAAGCACTTGTAGCTTTTTCCATTACAAAAACCCCATTAATAACGCATCCTGAAGTGGTTTCAGTAAAAACTACAAGAAAAGTATCTGCTACATATGTATATAGATGAGAAATATTATTTCCAGGAATTAATGAGGCTCCACTACTTATAGGGCTACCATCGCCCCAATTAACAGTCCAACTACCAATGGCACTAGGTGAATTAATGTTCAACGTAAAATTGTTCCCACTACAGTCGTACCAATACGGATTACTACTAGGTGTTCCGAAAAAATCATTAAGTTGAGGGCATTGAGAAAAAAGGGAAGTTGATGCTAATAAAAGCAACCCAATTAATCCATATTTAAAACCTCTGATTGACATTTTTAATTAATACGTAAAGGTGCAAAAAAAGGTGCGGAAAATAAAACATTTTAGCGTTAAATGTGAGGATAAAAAAAAGATTGTAAATTCAACAAACTAAACTGCTACAGCCAAACATACTATTTTTAAAGTAAATTTGAATAATATATGATGGAATCTTTTTTATTTATCAACCATGTAAAATACTTGTCCTGTCATTTTGAAGGTTACCTGAAAAGTATCAAGAATCAATATTAATCTTGTAATAAATCTGGTCTTCTGTCTTGAGTTCTTTTAAGAGCCTCGTTTTCTCTCCATACTTCAATTTTTTTGTGGTTGCCACCCAAAAGTATTTCGGGGACTTTTAATCCTTTATACACTTCGGGTCTGGTGTATATTGGCGGAGATAATAAGTTGTCTTGAAAAGAGTCAGTTAATGCTGAGGTTTCATCACTAATTACGCCTGGAATAAGTCGAATAATAGCATCTGCTAAGATTGCAGCAGGCAATTCTCCTCCTGTTAACACATAATCGCCTATTGAAATCTCTTTGGTAATAAACAATTCACGAACTCGTTGATCCACCCCTTTATAATGACCAGCTAAAAGCATTAAATTTTTTTTAAGCGATAGAGCATTAACCATATTTTGTTTAAGTGTTAGCCCATCAGGAGTCAAGTAAATAATTTCGTCATAATCTCGTTCTAGCTTAAGTTTTTCAATGCAATCGGCAATAGGCTGAATTTGCATCACCATTCCAGCACCGCCTCCAAAAGCATAATCATCAACATTTTTTTGTTTGTTTGTTGAATAATCTCTCAAATTATGAACAACCAATTTAACCAACCCTTTTTCTTGAGCACGTTTTAGTATCGAAGAGTTTAATGGGCTGTCTAATAATTCGGGTAAAACAGTAATGATGTCAATTCTCATAAAGAAAAATAAAGAAATAAAGTTAAGAAGAAGTTTAGAAGTTTAGGCGTTTTGTAGGAAAGTTTTTATTCTTCTACACCTTTTCAATTTTCCAATAATAATTTTAACATTACTTTTGCAAAATATTTTTCAAACAATTATGAACAACAACAAAACTTGGACTAAAGAAGAAATTATAGCAATATATAACAAGCCCTTAATGGAATTGATTTACGATGCAGCACAAGTTCATCGCTTACATCACGATCCTTTAAAAATTCAAGTTAGTAAATTGATTTCTATCAAAACTGGTGGTTGCCCAGAAGATTGTGGATATTGCCCACAAGCAGCACGTTACCATACAAACATTGAAAAAAACAATTTGATGCCCGTTGAAGAGGTGTTGGCAAAGGCAGCAGCTGCAAAAGCAACAGGTTCTTCTAGAGTATGTATGGGTGCAGCATGGAGAAACGTTCAAGATGGAGAAGACTTTGACCAAGTCATCGAAATGGTAAAAGGCTTAAGTGCAATGAATTTGGAAGTTTGCTGCACTCTGGGTATGGTAACCGAAAATCAAGCCACCCGTTTAGCTGAGGCTGGTTTACATTACTACAACCATAATATTGATACTTCTGAAGAATATTATAAAGAAGTAATTTCTACACGATCTTTTGACGATAGAATAAGAACCTTGGAGAACGTACGTAAAAGCTCGTTAAAAGTTTGTTCTGGAGGTATTATTGGTATGGGCGAAACGATTGAAGACCGTATTGGAATGTTAATGGGATTATTAAAATTAAGTGAGGCGCCTGATTCTATTCCTATTAATGCCTTAGTACCAGTAGAAGGAACTCCATTAGAAGACCAAGAAATTGTTCCTATTTGGGATGTAATCAGAATGATAGCAACAACTCGTATCGTTTTCCCAAAAAGTACCGTTAGGTTATCGGCAGGTAGGACTCAAATGAGTAAAGAGGGGCAAGCATTATGTTTTATCGCGGGAGCAAGTTCTATTTTTGCAGGAGACAAATTATTAACCACTCCAAATCCTAGCAACAATGAAGACATGCAATTGTTTAACTTGCTTGGATTGACTCCAATCGAAAAAGTTAAAGACAATACTGGAAAAGTTAAGATTAGAAAAGACCAACCTTTAATAGAAAATAACAATGAAACTTGGAGTAGACCAGGACACCTTATTGAACGTAATGTTTTGGCCACAGAAAAAGGGAAAATATTGAGAAAATCGTTGAAGTAGAACACTCCTTTTTTTTAAATAAAAAGAATTGAGTGAATTATATTACGATAACATGCTGAATACTTTATAATTTAATTTCTGTTTGGATGATGTGAACGCTCAGAAAAATTTTTTGAATTTTAACCGATTACTTCTTTTTAATCAATAAGTCAACCCAACCACTATTATTAACATTAAAATTTGTTACATATTCGTAAAATGAGTCTAAATCAGCTAATTCAACACTATTCTTAAATAAATCATCTAAATTTTGTTCTTTATAATTTAATATACCAACCAGTTCTACTACAGTATAATTTTTAATTAAAAATGAGAGAAATTCTTTTGGATTTGTACCTTGTTTTTCTAGATGATAAGGTGAAAATTCCGTTTTAATTAACCAATTTGAATTTTCTGATAGAAATTTTTTAGCTCCTTGAAAAACTTGCTTTTCAAAACCTTGGGTATCTATTTTAATAAATACAAAGTTAATTTTATTATATTTTTCAATTATAGCATCAATTGAAGTGGTTATTACATTTTCTTTGCGCCATAACCCTGATGGCGCATCAACTCGGTTATCTTGACTATGAACTGGATTAATACTAAATCCTTTTGTATCACCACTAATTTCATCACAAATTGCTCTAACGATTTCTATATTATCACAGTTATTTTTTTTCTTGTTTATCTCTATATAATTACATAGCCAATTACTTGGTTCTATTGCTATCACCTTAGCTTGTATGAAAATTTTAGCATACAGAACACTTATAAAACCATAATTTGCACCTATATCAAAAACTAAGTTTGGGTTATATTTTTCTTGAATTAATTTATAAAGTGGATTAATTACCTCTTGATATGAACTTCTATCAAGATATGCTTGACCACCTTTTTCAAGGGCATTAATGGTTAATTTAATTCCATTAATAGCATGAGTTTGGTTTATTTTTGTTTTTAAAACATGAACCAAAAAGTAAGTCCAAATTTTACCGATAATTCGATTTATTTTTCTAAATAAAAATAAAATTTTTAACATAATAGGATGTGTTATTATCAATTTATTGCAAAACTAACAATGAATAAACATAAAAATTGAGTTGTTTTTAAACATTATGACCTATAAAAACAAGCCTAATTAAGGTATTCTTAAAAGTTGTCGTTATTAAGTTTGACGAGCAAAAGTAGTTATTTTTCCAGTAAACATGTTTTCGGCCGGATTATTTAGTTAATTGATGCTAAAAGATTAAAAAGTACGATTCTAATAGCTATGTTAAACGATTAAAGAGCACTTACCAATTGATAAGCATACTTTAATTACTTGTTTTCCAAGTACATTTACTTCGAGAATATTCGGTTGCTATACTTAAGTTATCTGATAAAATAGGAAGTTTTCAGTTGAGCCATATCCCCAAAAGGATTACATAGCCAGATTTAAACAACTATCAAAAGGTAGATTTTTTGAAGAAATTTATAACAAACTACTGCACCAATTACAGCTCTGTTATATCATACATTCCAACTAAGTTGACAAGCATTTTCAAAGAAAAATATAAACTATTACAAAAGGAAAAAAATTGCAAATGTTTGTAATCTCACCCAAATAATACAAACCAACTGTTTTATTTCAATGCAACCTATCATAATTTAAAAAACAACCATTAGAAAATAATTATTTGTCTAAAATATTTTTTTCTTCATAAAAAGAATTACATTTGCAACCCATTTTATAGAACAGAAAAATAATAAAGAAGATGAAAAAAGGAATACACCCAGAAAATTACAGATTAGTTGTATTTAAAGATATGTCAAACGATTATTCGTTTATTTGCAAATCAACTGCAGAAACCAAAGAAACCATTGTTTGGGAAGATGGAAAAGAATATCCAGTTGTTAAATTAGAGATTTCTCATACTTCTCATCCTTTTTACACTGGTAAAATGCAATTGGTTGATACTGCTGGTAGAATTGACAAATTCAACACTCGTTACGCAAAACACGCAAAATAAATATACACTCGTTATATTAAAAGTCCTGATATTAAACATCAGGACTTTTTTATTTTAGTAATTTTCCCATTCAAATCACATCAATATGAATGTTATTCTTTTTGAAGAAAACCGAGAACAATTTTTACCATTAACATATACTCGAACCATTGCCGATATTAGGGTTGGAATATTAACTATTCGCGAAAAATGGGAAAAACACCTGAACGTTAAAACGTCATCATCTACCATTGATTACTTAAATAAAAAGTATCCTACCTTATTTGTTTCTGACCACCAAAACATATGGATTAATGGCTCCTATTTCCCTAATACTTCCTTAACACAAGAAATAGCTTTGTTAAAACCCAACCAGCTGTTGATAGATTCAACTACCGTAATTGCAGCAAACACAGGACATGTGGAGTATTTTGAACCATCAAATTATGACAACTTTACTAAAATTACCACAGCTTCATCACCTATTTTTATCAATAAAATAACTGATATTTTCACTAAAAACGAAATTGCTATACAACACGATTTTGAATTGTTAACAAAAGGAAGAACCTCACAGAAATTATCGTCAACCAACACATTAATTGGCAACAACATTTTTGTAGAAGAAGGCGCCAAGGTTGAGGCAGCTACACTAAACTCAACAACTGGACCTATTTACATTGGCAAAGACGCAGAAATAATGGAAGGCTCATTGGTTCGAGGTTCGTTAGCTCTTTGCGAGCACGCCACCTTAAAACTAGGTGCAAAAGTATATGGTGCTACTACCGTTGGTCCATATAGTAAAGTGGGTGGAGAAATTTCAAACAGCGTTGTTTTAGGCTATTCTAACAAAGGTCACGATGGTTTTTTAGGAAATTCAGTTTTAGGAGAGTGGTGCAACTTAGGTGCTGACACCAATAATTCCAATCTTAAAAATAATTATGCCGAAGTTAAACTTTGGAATTATTCATCAAATAGTTTTAAAAATACGGGACTTCAATTTTGTGGATTAATCATGGGTGATCATTCAAAATGTGGGATCAACACCATGTTTAATACTGGAACAGTAGTAGGTGTTTCTGCAAATATTTTTGGCAGTGGTTTTCCTACAAATTTTATTCCTTCTTTTAGCTGGGGAGGCTCATCAGGTTATGACACCTATCAATTAAGTAAAGCCATGGAAGTAGCTGAGCAAGTAATGCAAAGAAGAAATATAGAATTTACGACTACAGACAGAGAAATACTGAGTGCTATTTTTGAGCTTACCTCAAAACACACAAAATAAAAAAGCCAAATTTTCCGAAATTGATTTATGGCACGGGTCTTGAAAAATACCCTTTACATTATTTTAATATTGCTAAACTAAGCAAAATACTGTCATAATGACTTAAACCCTAATAAAAAGATGAACGATAATTTTGATTTTAACAACTTAGCCATCAACAACATGATTGACGATGAAACTGAATTTATACCGTTGCTTTCGGCTGATGATGAAGAGCAAATGAATTCAGAGACAATGCCTAAAGAACTGCCAATTTTACCGTTAAAAAATACTGTTTTATTCCCAGGCGTAGTGATTCCAATTACTGTAGGAAGAGATAAATCCATCAAATTAATTAAAGAAGCTTATCAAGGAAATAAAACGTTGGGGGTTGTGGCTCAAAAAAATGACGCCATTGAAGACCCTGAAGGAAAAGACCTCAACGATATTGGTACCGTTGCATTAATTTTAAAAATGTTACGTATGCCCGATGGCAATACCACCGTTATTATTCAAGGAAAAAAACGTTTCAAAATAAAAGAAATAACCCAAACAGAACCTTACCTAAGAGCCTCGATAGAATCGTTTAATCAAACTGAAATACCAAAAGGTAAAAATTTTAATGCACTGGTGAGTTCAATTAAAGATTTAGCCTCTCAAATTATTGAACAATCACCCAACATTCCAAGTGAAGCAACATTTGCGATTAAAAATATTGAAAGTCCTACGTTTTTAATCAATTTTATTGCGTCCAACATGAAAGGAAGTGTTGCTGATAAACAACAATTGCTAGAAGTCCCAGAACTATCTGAAAGAGCAAATAAGCTCTTGATACATCTTACCAAAGAACTTCAATTATTGGAATTAAAAAACGATATTCAATCGAAAGTTCGACATGATTTAGATCGTCAACAACGCGAATATTTTTTAAATCAACAAATAAAACAAATCCAAGAAGAATTAGGTGGCGACCCTCAACAAGAGGAAATTGAAGAATTTAAAAAACTAGCTTCAAAGAAAAAATGGCCAAAAGAAGCAAAAAAACGATTCGAAAAAGAATTGGAAAAATTGGCTCGATTAAATCCTCAGGCAGCAGAATACTCAGTACAACACAATTATATTGAAACTTTAGTAGAATTACCATGGTTAGATTACACCAAAGATAATTTTGATTTAAAAAGAGCTCAACGTATATTAGACCGCGATCATTTTGGTTTAGAAAAAGTTAAAGAACGTATTGTTGAACATTTAGCCGTATTAAAACTAAAAGGAGACATGAAATCTCCCATCATTTGTTTGTACGGACCTCCAGGAGTTGGTAAAACCTCATTAGGAAAATCGGTAGCCGAAGCATTAGGTAGAAAATATGTTCGAATGTCGTTAGGTGGGTTGAGAGATGAAGCCGAAATAAGAGGCCACCGAAAAACATATATTGGAGCCATGCCTGGAAGAATCATTCAAAATATTAAAAAAGTAAATTCTTCAAACCCAGTTTTTGTGTTGGACGAGGTGGATAAATTAGGAAATAGCCATCAAGGCGACCCCTCTTCTGCCCTATTAGAGGTTTTAGACCCAGAGCAAAACTGTGCATTTTACGATAATTTTTTAGAGTTAGATTATGACCTTTCAAAGGTTTTATTTATTGCAACAGCTAACTCATTATCATCCATTCAACCTGCATTGCGCGACCGTATGGAAATTATTGAAATGACCGGTTATACTGTTGAAGAGAAAATTGAAATTGCAAAGAAACATTTAATCCCAAAATTGCTGTTCAATCATGGTTTAACTAAAAAGCAATTTCAACTTTCGAGTGCAGTTATCGAAAAAATTATTACTGAATATACCAGAGAATCAGGAGTACGTTTGTTAGAAAAAACCATAGCCAAAGTGGTTCGAAATACAGCAAAACAGATTGCTATGGAAACCGAATCAATTGTAAAACCAACTATAGAGATGATGCATAGCATTTTAGGACCTGGTCATTCTATGGACAAGTACCAAGGTAATGATGTGGCTGGTGTAGTTACTGGGCTAGCCTGGACATCAGTTGGTGGTGACATTTTATTTATTGAAACCAGCCTTAGCAAAGGAAAAGGAAAACTTACCCTTACAGGAAATTTGGGCGATGTAATGAAAGAATCTGCCGTTATTGCTTTAGCGTATTTAAAAGCACATTCCGATTTAATCGGATTGGATGTTACCACTTTCGAAAAATGGGATATCCATATTCATGTTCCAGAAGGAGCAACACCCAAAGATGGACCATCGGCTGGAATAACCATGCTTACTGCTTTAGCATCAGCTTTTACGCAACGAAAAGTAAAAAACAAATTAGCCATGACGGGCGAAATCACCTTACGAGGAAGGGTGTTACCTGTAGGAGGTATTAAAGAAAAAATATTGGCTGCCAAACGTGCTGATATCAAAGAAATTATACTTTCGGAAGACAATAAAAAAGACATCTTAGAAATAAATCAAAATTACCTTGAAGGATTAACTTTTCATTATGTAAAAAATATGATTGAAGTAATTAATATAGCCTTATTACAACAGAAAGTAAAAGGTGCAGTAAAAATTTATCAAAAATAACAGTTTAACCTCTAAAATTCAATTCCACAAAATGCGATAAACTTGTTAATAATTATTGAAAAGTTTAAAAAGCAAACCTTTCTAAAAAAGGTATTTTTGTTTGTTATTAATAGGTAAAAATTAAAGAAAAGCATATGAAATTTATAGTATCAAGCTCAGTTCTGTTAAAACAAATACAAGGCATCAGCGGAGTATTAAATTCAAGTAATACATTGCCTATTCTTGACAATTTTTTGTTTGAAATAAAAAAAGGAAATCTTAGCATTACTGCATCCGATTTAGAAACCACCATGGTTGCTAAGTTAAGTGTTGGAGCCAAAGAAGATGGTATTATTGCTATTCCTGCAAAATTGTTGTTAGATACTTTAAAAACCTTTCCAGAACAACCCCTCACTTTTACCATAGATGATGATAATTTTGGAATAGAAATTTCATCCGACTATGGAAAATACAAATTAACTGGTCATAACGGTGCCGAATTTCCTAAAACTCCTAAATTAGAATCGTCTTCTAAAATAAACATACAAGGCTCCGTATTAGCCAATGCCATTAATAAAACCTTATTTGCCGCAGGCAATGATGAGCTCAGACCAGTAATGTCAGGAGTATTTTTTGAATTAAGTTCCGATAACGTTACGTTTGTAGCTACAGATGCACATAAATTAGTTAGATATACTAGAACAGATTTAAAAGCAGAAAAAACATCATCATTTATACTTCCAAAAAAACCTTTAAATCTGTTAAAAAATATTATGGCTAATGTTTCTGGTGAAGTTACGATTAGCTATACCGACACCAATTCCATGTTTACTTTTGGAGACACCACATTGGTATGTCGATTAATTGATGGGAAATACCCTAATTATAATGCGGTAATCCCTACACAAAATCCGAATAAACTTACCATAAGTAGAACCGCATTTTTAAGTTCTGTAAAACGAGTTTCTATTTTTTCAAATAAAACAACTCACCAAGTTCGATTAAAAATTAACGGTAGTGAGCTTAATGTCTCTGCCGAAGACGTAGATTTTTCAAATGAGGCCAACGAGCGATTAACTTGTCAGTACGAAGGTGAAGACATGGAAATTGGATTCAACTCTCGATTTTTAATAGAAATGCTAAGCAATTTAGACTCTGAAGAAATTAACATATCAATGTCAGCTCCAAATAGAGCTGGAATTTTAACTCCTACAGATAAAGTTGATGATGGAGAAGAAATATTAATGTTGGTTATGCCTGTAATGTTGAACAATTAAACAACTCCAAATTGTTTAGTAGTGAGTTTAATAAGTAATGAGTTTAAAATTTTAAATTTGCTAACTTTATACTTTATAAACCATTCAACCATTCCATGGATTTACTGAAAAAACTTTGTGAAATTCACGCCCCATCGGGTAGTGAATTTACGATGACTACATTTTTATTGTCGTACGTAAAAAAAGAAATGAAAAACTGGAAAGTAAAACCAGAAATAATTTTTGGTGATGACTTTCAGGACTGTATTATTTTAGCTTTTGGAAAACCAACAACAGCCATCTATGCCCATATGGACTCAGTAGGTTATACCGTTGGTTACAAAAATAATTTGATAAAAATTGGAGGTCCTTCCGCAAAGAAAGGTGCCGAATTGGTTGGTCATGATGATAAAGGCAAGATAGCTTGTGTGTTAAACGTTGAAGAAGACGAACATGATTTTTTATTCTACACTGCTGAATATAAACGAGAAATTGAACGAGGCACTACCCTAACCTACAAACCCGATTTTAGAGACGATAAAAACTACATTCAATCTTGTTATATGGATAATAGATTGGGTATTTGGAATGCTTTACAAGTTGCTAAAACCCTTGAAAATGGAGCAATTGTATTCTCCGCTTGGGAAGAACATGGAGGAGGAAGTGTTGGGTACCTAGGTAAATTTCTTTATGAAGGGTTTGGAATAAAACAAGCGTTAATTTCTGATATTACGTGGATTACTTCTGGCGTTACTCACGGAAAAGGCGTTGCCATTTCAATGAGAGATTCTGGAATACCAAGAAGAACTTACCTTAACAAAATTTTGGAACTTGCCAAGCAGTCTAAAATTCCATTCCAAATCGAAGTGGAAAGTGCTGGCGGAAGTGATGGTAATGCTTTGCAACGTAGCCCCTACCCTATTGACTGGTGTTTTATTGGCGCAGCCGAAAATTTTGTGCATTCACCCAATGAGAAAGTTCACAAAAAAGATATAAAATCAATGGTTGAGATGTACATTTATTTAATGAAGCATTTATAATTTTCAGTCATAAAAAATTTGGTCAACACTGCTAAAAAAAATACAAATAATTTTAAAGACTACTCATGGACAAATTAATTAAAATCATAAAAAATAACTGGCACTATTTGGCAATAATAGCATTGTTTGCAGGAATTTCTGCTGCATATTTCTCTCCTGCCCTTACTGGCTTCACACTTCGTCAAGGTGATATTTCAAGTTGGAAAGCTGCTGCAAAAGAATTGTCTGATTTTAGAGAACAATTTAATGCTGAAGCGATCTGGACGAATTCTATGTTTGGAGGTATGCCAGGTTATTTTATTAGCACTCAATATTTAAATGGTTTCGCCTATGTATTTTCTTTATTTTCCCTATTACTTCCTTTTACCATGTTACCCATTTCTATGGTATTTATTGCTATGATTAGTTTCTTTATCTTAGGCAAATCATTAAAAATAAACAACTTAATTTCTATTTTAGGTGCCGTTGCTTATGGGTTAGTTACTTACAATATGTTAATTATTGAAGCAGGTCATAATACAAAAATGCAAGCCTTAGGATTTTTACCTGCCGTATTAGGCAGTTTTCTTATGGTGTATAATAATAAAAAGATACTCTTACCAGCCGCATTATTTACCTTCTTTATGGGGCTTGAATTGTTTGCAAATCATATTCAAATGACCTATTATTTTATATTTATTCTATTGTTTATTGGCGTTTTTAGTTTTTACGATGCCATAAAATCAAAAACTCTACCTCACTTTTTTAAACGAACCATCGTTATTGTTGGATGTACATTTATTGCATTGTTAGCTAATTTCAACCAGTATTATAATGCCAACGCCTATTCAAAATTTACCATGAGGGGCACCCCAGAATTAACGATTAACCCAGACGGAAGTAGTAAAAAAGCAACGCTTTCATCGGGCTTAGATCGAGATTACATTACTCAATGGTGCTATGGAAAAGAAGAAACGCTCAATATGTTTATTCCCAACACAAAGGGCGATAGTAAAAACGTTACCAACGAATACTTTGATTATCTAAAAAAAGATTATCCCCAACTATTCAACTTTTCGGCTGAACAATATCAAAAAAGTGGTGGAAAAGTATTCAGTGGATATTGGGGCGACCAACCATTTACCTCTGGTTCTAATTACATTGGAGCTGTTATTATTTTACTGGTTTTTATGTATGTAATTTTTGTGAAATCTACCTTAAAATGGGCATTACTAGGCGTTAGTATCTTAGCAATATTATTAAGTTGGGGAAAAAATCTTGGTGGATCGGTTGAAAGTATGTGGTTAACTAATTTCTTTATTAATTACGTTCCAATGTATAGTAAATTTAGAACGGTTTCTTCTATTTTAACTATTGTTAATCTTACCTTCCCATTTATGGCTATGCTATTTGTCGACCACCTATATTCAAACAAGGAATGGGCTAAAAACAACCTCAAGAAATTAACCATAGTTGGAGCTAGCTTTGTTGGTTTTCTCTTTATTTTATTGATAATGCCCAATTTAGTAGATTTTATGAGCGATGCGGAGAACACGTTTTTCGATCAACTTTACTTAAGTTATAATCAAACAAAAAGTGGTATAAATCCTTCAGATATTGAAAGTACTTTAGTTGATTTTAGGCAAGGTATATTTCAAAAAGATGTTTTAAGGACATTATTTTTTGTGATTGCAGCACTAAGTATTTTATATTTCTGGATTAAGGATAAATTAAAATTCCAACTTGCTTTATCGGTGTTAATTTTGTTAACCCTTGTTGACATTTGGAATGTAGATAAACGTTATTTAAACAACGAGAAAAATCCGCAAAACAAAAGAGAATATGTATCGTGGGAAAAAGTGACTGGTTATGAAAATACGCCTGTGGCTAGTTTAGGTGACAAGCAAATTTATTATATTGAATCGACTGAAAAACCCGAAATTGAAAATGCCGCATTAGTAAAAATTCAACAAAAGAGAAAAGCGGATGGAAAACTTACCTTTAGAGACGAAGAAAGTATTCGTTTTTCTTCACTTAATTTAAATACGGATTATCGAGTTTTAAATCTTGATAACCCATTTAACAGTGCAACTTCATCCTATTTTCATAAATCAACTGGTGGATACACTGCAGCAAAAATGGCTCGATATCAAGATATCATAGACTTTTACATCAATAAGGAATTGTCGCAACTACAAACTCCAGAGCAAACAAAAGTGTTGAATATGTTAAATACAAAATATTATTTATATCAAGGTAATTTAGCATTCCAAAATCCGTACGCCTATGGGAATGCATGGTTTGTAAATAATGTTACTTTTACCAATACAGCTAACGAAGAGATTTTGGCTTTAGATAAAATAAATCCAAAAACTACTGCCGTGGTAGACCAACAATTTTCAACATTGGTAACAAATAAAACCTACCCCGTAGATAGCAGTGCAACAATTAAATTAACCTCTTATTTGCCAAATAAGTTAACCTACCAAACCAATACTAGCAGTAACCAACTAGCCGTATTCTCGGAAATTTATTACAAAGATGGGTGGAATGCTTATGTTGATGGAAAACTTATGGAGCATTTTAGAGTAAATTATATATTACGTGGATTGCCAATACCTAAAGGAAATCATCAGATTGAATTTAAATTTGAACCAAAAATGGTAACCATTGGAAATATGGTTGGTGGCTCAATGTTTTTGTTAATTCTACTATTTTTAATTTATGCTATTTCGTTAGAATTAAAACAATCGAGTTTAACCAACTAATTTAATAGTTACCCAACCAAAAAAAATGATTTCTATAATCGTTTGCACATATAATCGCGACCAATATTTACCAAAAATGCTGCAAAGCGTTGTTGATCAGAACTGTTCAAAGGAAGACTTTGAATTGGTGTTGATTAATAACAATTCTAACGATTCCACTCCCGAAATTTGCACCAAATTTGTTGAAACAAACAATGATCTAAACATTAAATACGTTGTTGAAACCAAGCAGGGATTATCAATAGCAAGAAACAGAGGTATACACGAGGCTAAAGGTGATTATCTTATTTTTATAGATGATGATGCCTTTTTAGAGGAAAATTATATCCTTGAATTAAAAAATTACTTAACAAATTCTCCTAAAATGATAGGTTTTGGAGGTAAAATTTCTCCATTTCTGGAATGTGAACTGCCTCAATGGATGTCAACATATTTATCAACCTTAATGTCAATAATCGACTTAGGAAATGACCTAAAATTATTTTCAAGAACAAAATATCCAATTGGAGCAAACATGGGTGTTTCTAGAAATGTAATTGATAAAATAGGCATTTTTAACGAATCGTTAGGTCGAACAGGCACATCGATGTTGGGTGGCGAAGAAAAAGATTTCTTTTTTAGATTAAAAGAAGCCCACATTCCTATCTACTATTTTCCAAAAATGTTCGTCCACCATGTAATACCAGCCAAACGACTAACTGTAGAATTTGTAAAAAACCAGGCACTTGGAATTGGCTCGTCGGAAAAATTAAGGACGCAATCCATCGGTACTATTTCTTACTTAAAACGATGGATTCTAGAATTCTATAAATGGGGAGGTACTTTTGCATTATTTGTTATTTATACTTTTCAAGGAGCTCCTCAAAAAGGAATAATGCTTATTAAATTTAGATACTGGATAAGCAAGGGGTTATGGGCATAGTTATAAAAAAAACAATAGCCAATTCCATCATTAACTACATCGGTGTACTGCTTGGAGTAATCAATATTTTATGGCTACAAACTGCTATAATTACTGAATTACAAATAGGAATACTAAGTTATATTACCGACGTTACTATTTTATTGTTACCGTTTATTTTATTCGGCACCAGTGGATTACCAGCTCGATTTATACATCTTTTTACTGATGGAAAGGAAAAAAATAGCTTTCTAACGTTGCTATTTATTGTTCCTTTAGTAACCATTGTATTGTTATTCATTATTTTTCTAATTTTTAAAAATAATATTATCTCTGTTTTAGGTAAAGATGCCATTAACTATAGTAAATATTTGATTTTCATTTTCCCACTGCTTTTTTGTTACGCCTATCAGTATATGCTTGAAACGATTTTGGCGACTCAGTCTCATGTAGTTTTTTCTTCATTCTTAAAAAATATTTATCGAAGATTGGTCTTAATATTATTGTTATTAATTTATTCCATTCAACTAATTGACTTTTACAATCTATTACTAATTTATATTACCGCCCATTTTTTTGAAGTGCTCATGTTGTTTATTTTTTTTAGAAAAAAACTCCGTTTTTTATTAACCAAACCAACGGTTTTATTTACTCATTCCAACAAAAAAGAAATTTACTCTTACACGCTATTTTTAATTATTGGAGTGAGTGGAGTTGTTATGGTTGGCAAAGTAGATACCGTTATGATTAGCAGTATGACCAACGATTTTAAACTACTTGGAGTTTATGCCATTGCATTTTTTATTGCAACAATCATTGAGCTTCCAAAACGTATCGTTCACCAATTGGTTTTTCCAATAATGTCGAGATTAAATACCGAAAAAAATGAAGCCGAATTGGCTAACATGTATCGTCAAACAGGCATAAATATGACCATAATTGGTGTTTTCATTTTTTTTATTGTCTGGTACAACATCGATCAACTATTTTTAATAATACCTAATGGAATAAAATATTCTGCAGGAAAATGGGTGGTGTTTTTCATTGGGCTTTCTAAAGTTGTAGATAATACCTTAGGCACAACCGATTTAGCGATCAACGCAACAAAACATTACAAATTAAACGGAATTTTGGTTCCTATATTAATAATTTCAACGATAGGCACAAATTATTATTTAATTCCTATTTATGGAATTACGGGAGCTGCATTGGCTACAGCAATAACGGTTTTTCTATATTCTGTTACTAAGTATGTTATAGTGTTAAGGTTAATAAAGTTAAATCTTTTTTCAAAAGAATATATCTTTATATTATTTACTTCCTTGCTAATTGTGCTAACTTTCTTCTTAAAATCGAGATGGTTAACCAATAATTATCTTGAAATAATGTTAAATTCAATAGTAATTACAGTTATTTTTATTGGTGGTAATTTTATATTAAAGTCATCAAAAGAAATGAATCATTTACTAATTTCAACTTTAAAACGATTTACATCAAAACCTTGAAAATAATAGCCCTTTTACCGATGAAAGGAAACTCTGAACGAGTTCCCGGAAAAAATCTAAAAAATTTTAATGGAAAGCCTTTATTCCATCACGTTTTAGACTCATTACAAAACTGTGTCTTAATAAACCAAATTATTATTAATACCGATAGTACTGAAATTATCGAACAATCGAAATCTTTTTCGAAAGTCATCATTCATCATCGCCCAAAAGAAATTTGCGGAGATTTTGTTTCGATGAACGATGTAATTGCTTTTGATTTAGCCAATTCTGAAGCTGATATATATCTACAAACCCACAGTACCAATCCTTTGTTAAAATCATCGACCATAACACAAGCCATCGAAAAATTTATTAATTCGCCAAAAAACGATTCCTTATTTTCGGTTACAAAATTACAAACAAGATTATATTGGAACGATGTTAAACCAGTAAACCATAATCCCAAGGAGCTCATAAGAACACAAGATTTACCACCATTGTTTGAAGAAAATTCTAATATCTTTATCTTTACAAAAGAATCGTTTAAATTAGCAGATAATAAAAGAATTGGATTAACACCAACCATGTTTGAAATGGATAAATTAGAATCCATTGATATAGATGAACCTCAAGACTTTATTTTGGCAGAAGCTGTTCAAAAATTAAACCTTATTTAACATGAACTTAAAGCAAAAAATAAGAACCAAACAACTAACCCTCGGCAGTTGGATTACCATTCCCAATCAAGCGGTAGTTGAAATAATGTCAACCGCTGGCTTTGATTGGCTAACCATTGACATAGAACATAATGCTATTAACATGGAAAGTATTCAGCAGTTAATAGGATTTATTCAAGCAAAAAATATAAAAGCCTTGGTTAGAGTTTATGCCAACGACGAAGTAATAATAAAACGTGTGCTAGACGCTGGAGCCGATGGGGTTATTGTTCCCATGATAAAATCAAAAGCCGATGCACAAAAACTTATTGATTGGGTTTATTATCCTCCACTTGGAAAAAGAGGTGTTGGTCTTTCGCGAGCTCAAAACTACGGTATTGGGTTCGATCAATATCAAGAACATCTAAAAAAAGAAATCATTGTGATTGCACAAATTGAACATATTGATGCCATCAACAATCTAGAAGAAATACTATCGGTTGAAGAAATCGATGCAACACTCATTGGCCCTTACGACCTATCTGCATCCATGGGAAAACCTGGGCAATACAATTTACCAGAAGTAAAAAAAGCCATAAGCAAGTACGATAAAATTTGTGATAAACATAATAAACCAAAAGGGGCTCATGTAATTCAGTCCGATCAATCACATACAAAAGAAAAAATTGATTTGGGTTATTCATTTTTAGCTTTTTCGTTAGACTTTTTCTTTTTAGGAGATATGGCACGTCAACAAATGAATATCCTTAAAAAAAATATTAAATTATGAAAATAGCAGTATTTGGTGGAACAGGATTTTTAGGCAGCTATTTAGTTACCGAATTGTTAGAACGTGGTTATGATGTTTTAGCCTTAGACATTAATGCATCGCCTTATATTCCTACCGAACGATTTTTAAAAGTTGATATTTTAGATGCACAAGCATTGAACAAGGTATTCAACACACACCCCTTTGACGTGGTTTATAACTTGGCAGGATTTGCAAGTTTAGAACAAGCCGTAAAAAATCCTATACCTACATTTCAACTCAATGTTATGGGAAATCTTAACATTATTGATTTATGCGTAAAACATAAAGTGAAACATTTTGTTTATGCAAGTAGTGCTTATGCAATGAGTAGCAAAGGTTCTTTTTACGGATTATCTAAATTATCATCAGAAAAAATTGTTGAAGAATACAAAGAAAAATTTGATTTAGATTTTACCATTTTACGTTACGGCTCAATATATAGCGACCGTGATTTTGAAAATAACTACATTTTTAATTTAGTAAAAAATGCCATTGCCTCAGGCGAAATAAATCACGGCGGTGATGGTGAAGAAATTAGGGAATACATCCATGCATTAGATGCAGCAAAGCTTTCGGCCGATGTTATTGAAAATGAAAATCATAAAAACAAGCACTTGGTGTTAACAGGTGTAGAACGTATTAAGCGTGGTGATTTATTCAACATGATAAATGAAATATTAGGCAATACCTTAAAAATTAACTTATCCGATGATGGATATAAAAATCATTACAAATACACTCCTTATAGTTTTTCGCCAAAAACCAGTCAAAAATTAACACCAAATCCTTACGTTGATATGGGACAAGGATTATTGGCCTGTATTCAACAAGCGCATGATTTAATTAAAAATAATAATGGCTAAAACATTATTTTTATCATATCCTTTAAATGATAAGGCTTTTGGCTATGGTAATGGCGATAGATTTAAGCTAATTCCCTTACGAGAAATGTGCTGCGGCGATACAAGCAACAATTCAAAGTTTGAAATGCCCACTCATTACGGAACACATATTGATTTTCCTTATCACTTTTCCTCCGAAGGTAAAAAATCGTCTGATTATTTAGCAAGTAATTTTATTCATTCACACCTATCGTGTATTGAAATTGACCCTAAAAACATAGAAAATTATCTTATTCGAAATAAAGACATTAAAGTTGAAAAAGTAGATAAAAATACCACTCTTCTCTTTATTAAAACTGGTTTTTGTACACAACGAAATAATCCAGCATATTGGGAATTTGGATTGGGATTCCATCCAGAAACTGCTGCCTATTTAAAACTTCATTTCCCCAAGTTAACAACTGTTGCATTCGATTTAATTTCGTTAAACTCCTATCAACAGCGAGCAATTGGAAGAGAAGCTCACCAACAATTTTTATTAAAACAAGATCTTTTGATTGTTGAAGAAGTTGATTTGTCAAAAATAACTTCTGCCACGAAATTTGAAGAAGTAATTATAGCCCCATTATTACTAGATAACACTGATGGAGCACCAGTAACCATTATTGCAAAAATAAGATGAGTATTAAGGCTATTTTTTATGACTTTGATGGAGTAATCAAAGAATCGACAGATATAAAGTCAAAGGCATTTTACGATTTATATATCGAGTTCGGACAAGATATTGCTAAACAGGTTGAACGCTACCATATTGAACATGGTGGAATTTCTCGTTTCGAAAAGATAAGGTATTGGCACAGCACTTATTTAGGAATTGAATTAAGCGAAAAAGAAATTCAGGAGTTGGCACAAAAATTTTCTGAATTGGTTTTGCAAAAAGTAGTTGAAAGTCCTTATGTAAAAGGAGCTCAAGAAACCATTACTAAATTAAGTCATCTATACAACCAATATATTATTACGGGAACACCTCAAAAAGAAATTGAGTTAATTTGCAAACAATTAGAGATAACACCATTGTTTGATAAAATTTGTGGTTCGCCAACCAATAAAATAACATGGTGTAATCAGCTATTAACAGCATTGGATTTAAACAACGATGAAGTAGTATTTGTTGGCGATGCAACTACTGATTATGAAGCTGCTCAACATCATAACTTACACTTTGTTTTAAGAGAGCACCAAGAAAATAAAGTACTTTTTAGCGATAAAAATGTTATAAAAATAAACGATTTATTAAGTTTGAACGAAGTAATAAAAAACATTCATTAATGCAAGTAGCCGTAACATCTCCTTCTTTTTCGAAACATCCTAAATTAATTGACTCGACGAACAAAAATTTCGATTATGTTAAATTGAATTCAGCTGGTGTAAAATTTTCTAAACCCGAACTAATTGATTATTTAAAAGGGTTTGAAGCCGCTATTGTTGGTTTAGATAAAATTGACGAGGAAGTATTATCAAAATTACCAGAATTAAAAATTATAGCCAAATATGGCGTTGGATTAGATAATATAGACCTAACGGCGTGCAAAAAAAGAAACATCACTATAGGTTGGACAGGAGGAGTAAATAGAATTTCTGTTGCAGAAATGGTGATTGGAAATGCCATCGTGTTGCTAAGAAATATCTATCAAAATTCTAATTTATTATCAACAGGTAAATGGAATAAAGACGGTGGTGAACAACTTACCGGTAAAACCGTTGGTATAATAGGTATGGGATTTGTAGGAAAAGAGTTGGCTCGCTTATTAAAACCATTTAATTGTAAAATTCTGGTTAACGACATCATAAATCAACATGATTACTATAAAACGAATGGATTAATTGAAGTTGAAAAAGAAGAAATTTATAAAAAAGCAGATGTAATTACCCTACATACGCCCCTGACTTCTGAAACAAAATACCTCATTAATAAAAACGCATTGGCTATAATGAAACCTAACGCTGTACTTATTAATACAGCCCGTGGTGGAATTGTAAATGAAGCAGATTTATATGAAGCGCTACTTCAACACAAAATAAAAGCTGCGGCAATAGACGTTTACGAAAACGAACCACCAACTAATCTGCCCTTGTTAGCACTTCCCAATCTTATTTGTACTCCTCACATTGGTGGTAATGCAGAAGAAGCCGTGTTGGCTATGGGTATGAGTGCAATTGCACACTTAATCAATTACAAATCATTGCTAAGTAATGTTAAAAAAGAAAATTAAACAACTCATTCCATCGGGCTTAATTGACCAACCAGGAAAATTTGGAAGAAGTAAAGCTGAAATAGCTAAACTTAAAAATAAATTTAAAGGTCAACGCTGTTTTATTGTTGGTAACGGTCCTTCGCTAAACCAAATAGACCTCAACTTATTAAAAAATGAATATTCATTTGCTGTAAATTCTATTTATTATAAAACGCGTGAAATGGGATATAAACCAACATTTTACGTGGTAGAAGACCTTCATGTTATCAACGATAATTTGAAAGAAATTAATGACTATCAGTGTAATTTTATGTTTTTCCCTAGCAAATTCAAATCTAAATTTAACAAAGGAGCAAATCGATATTTTTTAAACCTTGATTATTCTTTTTATAATGATGTAAGCCCCTATTTTGAAATTCCAAGATTTTCTCAAGATTGCTCTGAAGAAGTATTTTGCGGACAATCCGTTACTATCGTTAATTTGCAATTAGCTTATTATCTAGGCTTTACTGAAGTTTATTTGATTGGCATGGATTTTAATTACAACATTCCTGATACTGCAAAAGTAGAAGGAAATGTGATTGAAAGTACCGAAGACGATGTAAACCATTTTCATCCTGACTATTTTGGAAAAGGAAAAAAATGGCACGACCCTAAGTTATACAATGTGTTGAAAAGCTATCGTTTAGCCAAGTTAATGTATGAGTTAGACGGTAGAAAAGTAATTAATGCAACAGTGGGTGGTAAGTTAGATGTTTTTGAACGAAAAAATTTTAACGAATTATTATGAAAAAATTTTTGAATAATTTATTTCAACTATTTTTAAATAAGGTTGTAGCTATTAGACTATCTTATTATAAACTCAAAAACCAACACAAAAAAAAAGTTTTTATCTTCACCGACTCAAGAGGTTTTGATGTTACAAAAAGAACCCATAAAAACAATCCTTTTTCACTTTATACCAAGTATTTTATTAAAAATTATAATGCCGATGTATTTGTTTGCCCAGAAGAAACCACCTCTGTATATGATTTTCTAGCTTACTATTACGATTCAAAAAAAAATTACGATTTCGTTATTTCCCATATAGGAGTTGTTGATTTTGCACCAAGATCAATGCGTCAAACAAAAAAATTAGTAAACCAAAAGAAAAACAAAATCATTCGTTTTTTTGGAGAAAAAAAATTCAACGATTTAAAAAATTTTGAAGGTTATGATACCCATTGGAATGATGATAAAACCTCTTCAATTGCCCCTGATTTTATGATTGAATTGTTTGCTAATGAATTTAACAAAATCCCTAATTTAATATGGATTTCATGTAATGATATTGATTTAAATTGGTGGGGAAATTATTTTAGAGCAAGACCCTTAAATTCAGCTATGATAAATTTAAAAAGCAAAAAAATAATCGCGCAGCTTAAAAGCGATAGCATTGTTAATTTATCGAATTTAACTAACGAAGAAATAAAAAAATATACTTGCGACAATGTTCATCTTACTCAAGAAGGCAGTCAATATATACTTAACAACCTTATTAAAATAATTAACCATACCTATTGATATAAATTATTTTAAATCAGTTAGTTATATCTAATATTTGCTTTATACTTAAGTTAATTTGTAAAAAAAATCTGTTAACAACAGGTGCATACTATAACTGTTTTTAAAATGACCTTTTGTTGATTTATAAGGATTAAATTAATATATTTGGAATGGTATATATTTACCAAAAGGTGCACATGTACAACCAAATTTGGGTGAATTTGTATACTAAAGGTGTATATATAAACAAGTTATCGGTCAGGCTAAAAACCGACATTGCTCACAACAAAAGACAGAGACATAAA
>JAVHRO010000031.1:0-20704 GCA_036171675.1 Vicingus sp.
ACTATTTATAAAAACAGACACTCCAACAATATTGATACTTTATGATATTTTTGGAAGGGAAATAAAAGTCTTTTACGAAAACAAATTAAGCATTAAAGAATTAAAAAAAGGCTTGTATATTCTTCGTGTTTTTGATACAAATGGAAATTTACTAAAAACTGAAAAATTGATAAAAGAATAACGCATGGTAACAAAGGCTAATTTGATGCAATTATTAAAATGGAAAACCTTTAGTATTTTTGCAAAAAAAATACGTTGATGTATAAATTTTTTATCAAACCTCTATTATTTTTATTTAAGCCCGAAAAAGCTCACCACATTGCCACCAACTGGTTAACATTTTTATGTAAAATACCTGGAATACCTAACTTAATTAGAATTCTTTACAGTTTTCATCATCCTCAACTAGAACGTAAACTTTTTGGATTAACCTTCAATAACCCTGTTGGTTTAGCTGCAGGGTTTGATAAAGATGCTCGATGGTTTAATGAATTAGCCAACTTTGGGTTTGGGTTTATTGAAATAGGAACGTTAACTCCAAAAGCTCAAATAGGCAATCCGACACCTCGTTTGTTTAGAATTACAAAAGATGAAGGGTTAATAAACCGAATGGGATTTAATAATTTGGGAGCTGGAAATGCGATACAACGCCTAAAGAACAAAAAAACGGACATCATAATCGGTGGAAACATTGGAAAAAACACCTCTACATCCAACGATGATGCTATAGCTGACTATATTAGTGATTTTACTATTTTACATGATTATGTCGATTATTTTGTTGTAAACGTAAGCTGCCCCAATATAAAAGACTTAACAAAGCTACAAGACACCCCTTTTCTGCTTGATTTACTTGGTCAATTAAAAGCCATCAATACTATCCAACAAAAACCAAAACCTATTTTATTAAAAATTGCACCAGATTTAAACAACAGTCAGCTTGATGAAATTATCGACATTGTAGCACAGACCAAAATAGACGGAATAATTGCAACCAACACCACTACTTCTAGAGAAAATTTAAAAACGGATAAAACTATAATTAGCAAAATTGCAAATGGAGGTTTAAGTGGTTTGCCCTTAAAAAATCGTTCAACCGAAGTGATACGTTATTTGGCTGAAAAATCAAACAAAGCTTTTCCTATTATTGGCGTTGGTGGCATCCATACTGCCGAAGATGCGCTTGAAAAATTAAATGCGGGAGCAACTCTAGTACAAATTTATACCGGTTTTATTTATGAAGGACCTGGTTTAATAAAAAGAATTAATAAAAAGATCGTAGCAGAAAAAATAGTTAATTAAAGAATATTTAATAATTTTCTAATTCAAAATTAAAAGGAAAACAGTATGAATTATCCAAAAAAAGTAACCATTGGTGATATCACCGTTAGAGATGGTTTTCAACATGAAGAAAAATTTATACCTACCGAAGCTAAATTATGGGTATTAGAACAATTGATTTTGGCTGGAGTGAAGCATTTAGAAGTTACTAACTTTGGCAATCCCAAAGGAATGCCTCAGTTTAAAGATGCGGATGCTTTATTTAAAGGAATTAGAACCAGTAAAAATGTTCAGCATTTGTTAAGGGACGTTAGTTTAACAGCTGTAACCATTAGAGAAAAAGCCGTTGAAAGAGCTATACAAGCTAAGTTAAATGGTTATGGACCTGATCGAATTTTATTTATGGTTTCTACTTCAGAAACGCATCACATTAAAAATTCTGGACTATCGTTAGCCGATTATTGGAAAATGTGTGAAAAATATATACCGTTGGCTCATGCTGCAGGAATAAAAGTAAACGGAACAGTAAGCACCATTTGGGGCTGTCCTATGGAAGGACCTACTGAAATGAAAAAAGCCGTAGAATTTGCTGAACGATGGTTAGCTATAGGAGCAAACGATGTGGAGCATGCCGATCATGACGGTTCTGCATCACCAAATAGAGTTTATGATTATTTTTCGATGTTATTAGATAAAGTTCAAAACCCACAAAAACACATCGCTCATTTTCATGTAACGCGAGGATGGGGAACAGCCAACGTATTAGCTGCATTACAAGCAGGGATGACCAATTTTGAATCAGCTTTAGGCGGTTTAGGTGGTCAACCCGCTAATTTTGTTGATGGAGTTCCTGTTTCTGGAACAGGAGCTTATTATTATAAAGATGCCAGTGCTGTTGGTTTAGTTCAAACCGAAGATATGGTGGTGATGATGGACGAAATGGGCATTGATACTGGATTAGACATTGATAAAATATTAGAAGCTGGTAAAATGGTAGAACGAATTGTTGGAAGACAACTTCGTTCAGAAACTTTAAGAAATGGAAGAATACCTAAAAGTTTGAGTGGAAAAGAAGATACCCCATCTACCCATGAAAAAAACTTAAAAACTTTAATTGTTTAATGATGAAAAAAAAAATAGACCTATCTGCTGTTAGAAAACTAAAAATCGTTGAGTGTCCAAGAGATGCCATGCAAGGAATTATCCCTTTTATTCCCACAGCAAAGAAAGCAAAATACATTAATACGTTACTTAAAGTTGGTTTTGACACCATCGATTTTGGAAGTTTCGTCTCTCCAAAAGCAATTCCACAATTAAAAGATTCGGCTGAAGTTTTAGCTATGCTAGACTTAAGCCAAACTACCACTAGATTATTGGCCGTAATTGGTAATGTCAGAGGTGCAACTACAGGAATTCAGTTTCCAGAAATTTCTTATTTTGGATTTCCATATTCTGTTTCAGAAACTTTTTTAAATAGAAACCTCAATTCTAGCATCGAAAAATCTACTACTGCCATTAAAGACATTTTAGAAATTTGTGATAAAAATAAAAAAGAATTAGTAGTGTATATTTCTATGGGATTTGGAAACCCTTATGGCGATGAATTTAATGTTGATATTGTATGCGAACAAGTGGAGCAATTATACCAAATGGGAGTTCGCATCATTCCATTATCAGACACGATAGGATGCTCAAACCCTCAACTTATAACGGATTTATATTCAACCCTAATTCCACGATATCCCGATGTAGAATTTGCATTTCATCTTCACACTTCTGTTGTTCATTGGTATGGGAAAGTAAATGCAGCTTACCAAAACGGATGTAGAAGATTTGATACTGTAATTAATGGTTTAGGTGGATGCCCAAATGCACTTGTTGGACAATTAGTTGGAAATTTAAGAACAAGCAATATGTTAGAATACTTAGAATCCATAGGAGTTGAAACTAACATTAACGAAGAAGCATTTTTAACCTCTTATATGCAAGCACTAAAAACATTTCCTACTGCTAAACTAGCTAAATAAAATTCTACATCATATTTTTTTATTACACAAATTATTATACATTTGTGTCGTTATTGGTTTTCGAATTTAAAGTTCGAGATTAATAGGGAATTAGGTGAAAATCCTAAACTGTACCCGCAGCTGTAAACTCTAGTAGTTTTTACATTTTGCCACTGATTATTATTCGGGAAGGCGTAAAAATAAGGAGTGAGTCAGAAGACCTGCCCATAACAGAAGTTATTTATTGAGTAACTATGCTGTTTTTAGTTATTTCATAAATTCTTCAAATGCTTTCGGGAATAAAGGCGAAGAATTTTTCTAAAAAAAATCCTCTTCACTTTATTTTTCATGTTAAACCAAACTTTTTTATGCCCTTTTTGGCATTAAACTGTTTGTTAAAATTATTTATTAACCTCATAAAAAAAATTAAAGTGATGAGAAAAATGTACAAAATAGCAAGTATCGCTTGCTTAGGATTAATGTTGTCCTCAACAAACATTAAAGCACAAACAGCAGATTTTGAAAATTTAGCACTTCCCATGGAATCTTACTGGGATGGTTCTGATTTAAGTGGCACACACAACAACGGTATTTTTACTTCCGAATTTACCAGTGGCGATTTTACTTTTCCTAACTTATTTGATACTACTTGGGGAGCTCCAGGATATTGGTTAGGAGGTTTTGCCTACTCCAACATGACTGATTCTGTTACTTCTGGTGCTGGTAATAAATACAGTGCAAAAGCTGGTGGAGGTGATATTTCAAGTAATTATGTAATTTCAGCAAATAACACCTCAATAAAAGTGAATGGTTCATCTGCTGGAGGAAATGCTTTAAATATGAGAATTTCAAATTCAACTTATGCTTACAACAGCATGAGGGATGGAGATGCTTTTGCTAAAAAATTTGGCGGACCAAGCGGAAATGATCCTGACTGGCTTAAAGTAACAATTAAAGTATATATGTTTGGCGGTTTTCAAGACAGTTTAGATTACTATTTAGCAGATTTTAGATTTTCTGATAATTCACAAGATTATATAAAATCTGGCTGGGAGGATGTTTCTATACTTACATCTAGTATTGATAGTATATACTTTGAAATAAATTCTTCTGATGTAGGAATGTGGGGTATGAATACACCTGCTTTTTTCTGCTTAGATAATATAGGTTTATTCATATTTGATGGAGTAGATGAATTATCTCAAAACAACTTCTCATTCTACCCCAACCCAACCACCAATTTGTTAAACATTAAAGCAGAAAACAACTTGGACCAAGTTTCGATTACCGACATGAGTGGAAGAACAATAAAAAACATCAACAACTACAATACTAAGCAAGCAAAAATTGATGTTGCTGATTTAACATCAGGAATTTATTTTATTCAAGTGGTTTCAAACGGAGTTCCACAGGTTCAGAAGTTTATCAAGCAATAATTTATCAAACCTTGAAAGTTTTAAAAACCTTCAAGGTTTAAATATTAAATTTTATGAAACACTTCTTCTTAGCATTATTTAGCCTTTTTACCTTAAGCAACTTATTTGCTCAAGGTCCTTATGCTCCAGCAGTTGGAAATGTAGAAACCACAGCCATACACAAAGACTCGACTGTTTTTGAAGCATGGGCTACAAATTGCAACTTGCAACGTGGTTGGCAGAATATTTCCGATACCTCATTAGGCAACCCAACCATTGGCGATAGCCTTTCTGCCACAGGTTTTCCGATGGCTAACGGATTGGTAAGTATGGGTGATGGCGGAATGGCAACTTTAACTTTTAACGGTTACATTTATAACGATTCGGGGGCTGATTTTGCCGTGTTTGAAAACTCCTTTGACGGCATGTTTTTGGAATTGGCTTTTGTTGAAGTAAGTTCGGACGGTATCAACTTTTTCCGTTTCGATGCGGTTTCATTAACTCCAAATACTGTTCAACTAGACAACAATGCTCAAATGGATGCCACCTATATTCACAACCTTGCAGGAAAATATCGAGCAGGTTATGGCACACCTTTCGACTTAGCCGAGTTGGATGGAATTTCAGGATTGGATATTTCGAAAATTACCCATGTTCGCATCATTGACGTGGTGGGCAGCATCAATCCTCTTTTTGGAACGTACGACAGTCAAAACAACATCATCAACGACCCCTTTCCTACTCCTTTTCCTTCTGGTGGATTTGACTTAGATGCTGTTGGTGTCATCCATTTTTCTACCACTTCCATTGAAGAACAATTGGAGAGTCAGTTTAAGATTTTCCCTAATCCGTTCAACGAGGTTTTAACCATTCAGAACAACGAAAATTCATTGATAACTTATCAATTATCAGATGTTTATGGAAAAATAATTAGTTCAGCAACTACTCAAACTTCAAACTTTAAACTTCAAACTTCAAACTTTAGTAAAGGCATTTATTTTTTAACCATAACCAAAGACAATAAACGTTTTACCAAAAAACTAATCAAAACAAATTAGGTTTATTAAAACCACATAGACACATAGCTTTTATGCTAAATAAGTCCTACATAGAAAATAAATTTTCAAACATAGAAAAACCACCTATGTTTAAAGCGAAGCTTCTACTGGTTTGCTTTAATTTAACTTCATTTCAACTATGTGCCTATGTGGTAAAAAAAATATTGCTAACCTTACTTTTTGTTTTTTCTTTCACAAACACATTCAGCAACAACGAAACACTTGATACCATTGCCGGGAAAACCTTTGAATTGATTGACCAAAAAATACCCCAACAATACAAAAAAACGGCGTTTGACAGTATTTCGATTGTAGAAAGTCAGAATCTTTCAGAGTTAATTCAACAACATTCATCGGTATTTATTAAGGATTACGGACCAAGTTCGTTGTCGTCCATTTCGTTTAGAGGCACTGGTGCATCACACACCCAAGTACAATGGAATGGTGTTTTGCTTAATTCGCCCATGAACGGACAAATTGATTTTTCGTTGTACCCCACCATTTTTTTCAACCAAGCCGAATTGCATCACGGAGCAGCTTCATTGCTGGATAGAAACGGTGCATTGGGCGGAAGTGTGTTGCTCAAAAACAGCCAGAATTTTGAATCAAAAAACACTGCTTTCATTAAACAAAGTGTGGGAAGTTTTGGTGCGTACAAAACCGAATTATCGACCAGTTTTATTCAAAACAAGTGGTTGTTCGAAACACAACTGTTTTACTACACCGCTAAAAACGATTTTGAGTTTAAAAACATCAGTAAAAAAGGCACTCCGATTGAGCAACAAAAAAACGCTGAAATGTCGCAATACGGGATACAACAAGGCATTTACAGGCAACTGAAAAACGGTAGTTTTGGTGGTAGAATCTGGTTGTTTGATAGCGATAGAAATTTAGCCCCTACGATTACAAAAGATTCAGCCAACGAAAACCAAAAAGACCAATCTTTCAGGGCGTTATTGGAATACAAACAATTGAGAAACAAATTGAGTTTTACTGTTACCTCCGGCTTAATAAAAGATGTGTTGATTTACGAAGATATGAGTGCTAAAATTTACAGCAAAAGTAATTCTTATTTAGTTGACAATTTGATTAATACAACGTATTACATCAACAATAAAATCAATATCATAAACAACCTGAACATTCGGTTCGAAACAGCCGAATCTGGCGGTTATTCTACTATCAAAGAACGTACACAAGGCAGTTGGATGACAGGTGCAACATTCCATTTTGGTCGTGTTCAACTCAATGTATTTAACCGATTTATTGCTTTAAACGATGTATTTAATCCTTTAGCACCAAGCGTTGGAGGTAAAATTCAATTGCTCAAAAAAGAACAACTTTACCTGAAAGCCAATGCAGGAATTAATTACCACTATCCTACGTTAAACGATTTGTATTGGAATCCCGGAGGAAATAATAGCTTAGAACCTGAAAAAGCACAAATGATTGAAGCTGGGTTTAGCTTTACCAAAAATATAGGAACCACTGAATTAAGCCTTGATGCTGTTGGTTTCTACAACTATGTAAGCAATTGGATTATTTGGCTACCTACCGAATTTAATTATTGGTCGCCAACCAACTTAAAAGAAGTAGAAAACAAAGGTTTTGAGGCTACTTTTGGCTTAAAAACTACTTTTGGCAAACTGACCGTGAAACATAACGCTAATTATGCTTACACGGCTTCTACCAACATAAAAACAAACAACGAATTAGACAATTCGATTGACAAACAATTGATTTATGTGCCTTTTCATAAATTGAATTACACGCTAAGTATTGGATATAAAAAAACAAGCCTATACTACAATTACAGCTACACAGGTTTGCGCTTTATTTCTACCGACAACAATTGGTATTTACCTGCAAATTTTATTCATAACGCCAGTATTAGCCAACAAATTAAACTAAAAAAAATAATGCTAACAGCATCATTTAAAGCCAATAATTTACTTAACCAAGATTATCAAGCCATGGCATATAGAGCCATGCCAGGTAGGCACTTTTTATTTTCCATTTCACTAGGTTTATAACATGAAAAAACATTTTTTATATATCCTTTGTTTGATATTGCTTTTTAGATGCAAAAAAGAAGAAATTGGTCCTCAATGTTTAAACTGTGACGAGACACCTATTTCCAATACTTCTTCAACTGATGTATTGATTATAAACGAAGGTACATTTGGTTGGTCTAATGCTTCCATCGCTTTATACAACAAATCGAACAACAACGTAAACCAAAATGTATTTAAAAACGCTAACAATGTAACTAGTTTAGGTGATGTTGCTCAATCGTTTTTACAGATAAACGACAAAGGTTATATTGTGGTAAACAACTCTAATAAAATAGAAGTGGTTAAGATGAATGATTTCAAATCTGTAACAACCATTACTGGTTTTAACTCGCCACGGTATATGCTAAAAATAAATAATTCGAAAGCATATGTTACTGATTTATACTCTAATTCGGTACAAATAGTAAACTTAAATTCTAATACTATTTCGGGTAACATTGCTGTTCAGGGTTGGACAGAACAACTCGTTTTACATAACGATACCGCTTACGTTTGCGACATGACTAACAACAATATTTTAATCATCAATACCCTTACTGATGTGTTGGTGGACAGCATTAAAGTAGGCATATCGCCCAACAGCTTGGTACTGGATAAAAACAACCAACTTTGGGTGCTTTGCAGCGGTGGTTTTAATAAAGAAAACGCTCGATTAATACAAATCAATCCATCCAACAGAGATATTATTCAAACCTTTACATTTAGCAACATCAACCATTCGCCGGGCTCGTTAATCATCAACGGCAGTAAAGACAACTTATATTTTATCAACAACAGTATTTATCAAATGAGTATAACCGGCAACAGCCTGCCTTCTACTCCAATTGTAACCAATTCGGGTAATTTATTTTACGGATTAGGAATTGACCCCACAAACAACGATATTTACGTAGCCGATGCCATTGATTATGTGCAAAACGGAGTGGTTTTCCGCTATTCGGCATCAGGAAGCTTAATTCACCAATTTACAGCGGGCATTATTCCCGGTAGCTTTTGGTTTATTGAATGAAGCTAGAAGTCAGAATACCGAAGATGGAAGTTGGCATTGAGCGTTGGTTTCCCCTCTTGGGAGAGCCTGTCCCGATTTTCGGGAGGTTAGGGGTATGTTTTATAATTGTGTTAAAAAAGAAAAATGAACAAAATACCCATCATATTATCATGGAGTGGCGGAAAAGACTCGTCGTTTGCCTTGTATCATTTGCTGAAAAGCAAAAAATATGAGATAAAATACTTGTTGACCAACATTTATAAACCTAACAAAAGGGTTTCGATGCACGGAGTTCCCGAACACTTGATTGTTGCTCAAGCAAAAGCCATTGGTATTCCGTTAAAAATCATGTACCTCGAAGAAAAAACCAACGAGGCTTACGAAACCCAAATGAAAGTTTTGTTACTTGAAGCAAAAGCCGAAGGCATCAATACCGTTGCTTTTGGCGATATTTTTTTGGAAGATTTGCGCGAATACCGTGAACAACGGTTGAAAGAAGTAGAAATGAACGCCATTTTTCCGTTGTGGAACAAAGCAACCAAAAAATTGGCTACCGATTTTATTAAACAAGGCTTTAAAACACACATTTGCTCTATCGACAACAGCAAAATACCTTCTCATTTAATTGCCAAAGATTTTTCGTTAGATTTTTTAAAACAATTACCCAAAAATGTTGACCCTTGTGGCGAAAATGGAGAATTTCATACTTTTTGCTACGAAGGTCCTATTTTTAATTACCCCATTAAATTTGATGTAACTACTCCATTGATCAAAACATACGAAATGGGCGAAAAAACATACGAATACACGTTTAGCGATATTTTTTAATTTGATTGTACATTGAATCTCATAAACATAACTTATTATTTGATACTTAATGACACAGATCACACAAATTTTCACAGATTCTTTATCACAAATTATGTTTTGACTAACACTGATTTATCGCCACGCCTCAGGGGTGGCGATAAAATCTGTGTAAATTTGTGTAATCTGTGGCAAAACACTTATGGCTAATTATGGATAAACATTTTTTTAATTCTTATTTTTAAAGATTAATTGTTATTGCTATTATCATGATTTTTGAAACCATAGAAACCAAACGACTTATACTTCGAAAATTAACCGACGAAGTGTATCAGTATTTACTCCACAACTGTACTGACCCCGAAATAATGGAGCATTTAGGCATTAAAACTGCCGAAGAGCTAACCAACGAAAAAGAAAAAATAAAACAGAGCTATACCTCATACGGTAAAACCCTGTTGCTTTTTCAGTTAGTTGACAAAGAAACCAACACCGTTATAGGTTGGTGTGGTTACCACACGTGGTACACCAAACATTTTAGGGCAGAAATTGGCTACGTGTTAAGCGAAGAACAATTTAAAGCAAAAGGTTTGATGACCGAAGCCCTAAAACGCATTATTGAGTATGGTTTTAACAACATGAACCTTAACCGTATCGAGGCTTTTGTAGGAAAAGACAACATCCCCTCCTTAAAATTGATGGAGAATTTTGGTTTTAACCAAGAAGGGTTTTTAAAAGAACATTACAACAACAATGGTGTTTTAGAAGATTCTGTTCTGTTTGCTTTGCTTAAAAACAATTACCCATTTATAGTATAAGTGCCTAATTTAAAACTTGTTAATAAGTATTATAAAGTTTGAAAATGATGTAGAAAGTTAATAGGGTAACTTTGGTAAAAAACATTCATGGATTTAAACAACAACTACACAAAGTATTCCCTTTATATTCTCTCAATTCTTATTGTGTTTTTTTTTATACAAAACACTTATTTATCACTTAAAAAATCTGAACAGATACTCGAAATACTTATCTCAACAATTTCTATTACCACTGCAATTATAATTACTTTTTCGTTTTCAAAATTGTTTCAAGAGAAGCAAGAAAGAATTACAAGAAAACGTGAAATAGATAAATATTTCAACTTAATCACTTCTTTAAGAATCATTGCATTTAATATTAGAACTGACAATGAATTTTGGTCATTTAGCCCTAGTACAAAATCAGGAATAGATTATAAATATCCTGAATTAACCGTTGAAGAGTTTAGAAATAATTCTCAAAATTATTCTTCTGAATTAGGAGGAGAAATTATTCCTCAGGCTTATCTCTCATTAAGAGGATTAGATAATAGTGCTCAAGGTATTTTAGATATAAATCTTAAAAATTATACTTTAGACGAGTTAGATAGATTTATAAACTACTGTGGACATATTCATTATTTTTTGGATGAACAAAAGGAAAATAATCATTTTAGTAGAATAAGTTCAAACCGTTTAACTAAAATAAAAGAAGAATTCTTCAATATTACTAAAAAACAGACATCAGAAAGTACAATAAACCTTGATATTAAAAATATTTTCTGTGATTTTTATGATAATAAATTACATGAATGTGTCTCTCTCGTAAATCTTAATAAAAAGGAATTACCAATTCACTTTGAATGGATTATGATAAATTTCATTATTTATTTATTTCTATTAATTTCTTCATTATTAGTATATAGCCTTACCTTGTGTTTATGCATTAAACCAAATATTACATTATTCTTAATTTCATTTTTTATTGTTAATACTATTGATTTAACTTATGGACTCTATGTTAGTATTAAGAAAGAACTCATTATTGAATGATTTTTATAATATTTAAATCAAAACAAAACCATGAACAAACTTCTTTTTATAGTACTCCTTGTAATTTTAAAAATAAATGAACCCAATTATTGACCACATACAGATTACCGTAAAAAATCTTGAAATAGCAGAGCCTTTCTACGACAAGCTCATGCCCATTTTAGGTTTTGATATGAACCAAAAATCAAAAGGTACCGTAAAAGCACACGAATTTGATGTGGTGGAATATTTTCATCCCTTGCTTATTTTTGCTATCAACTCGCCACGAGAAGCTTTTAAAAACGATACCGTACACCGTCGTAAACCTGGAGCATTACACCATTTGGCTTTTAAAGTGGATTCCACAACAGAAGTGGATGAACTTTACCCTTTAATTAAAAACATTGGAGCTGACATTGTTAATCCTCCTCAGTTTTATCCTCAGCATGGCGAACATTATTATGCACTTTTTTTTAAAGATTTGGAAGGGATTAAATATGAAATTGTTTACGATGCCGGTAGAGACGGATGATTATCCGTCTCCACATAAAAAAAATAACAAATGCAATCAAAACGCACAATCGTGCGTCTCTACGTGAAAAATGGAAAAGTTTCAGAATAAATACCGTATTCCTTCTTCTCGATTAAAAGGATATGATTATGGTTCGCACGGGATGTATTTTGTAACGATATGTACCAAAAGCAAAAATCATTATTTCGGCACCATCGTAGAGACGGACGATTGTCCGTCTCCAATAAATACAAACGATTGTCCGTCTCAAAAACAAAACAATACTGAGCCAGATAATCATCTGGCTCTACAGAATAAAAATCACAATTGTGCTTCAAATGAGACGCACAATTGTGCGTCTCTACGGGAAACGGAAATTGGTAAAATTGCACGAGAATTTTGGGAACAAATCCCCCAACATTTTCCATTTGTTGAATTGGATGAATTTATCGTTATGCCCAATCATGTTCATGGTATTTTATTTATCAACAAACCCGATAAATCTGATTGGAATTCCAACACATTCGGCACACAAACTCGGAATTTAGCATCGGTTATTCGTGCTTATAAAGCATCTGTAAAACGATTTGCTAATCAAAACGACATCGAGTTTGAGTGGCAAAGCCGATACCACGATAGAATAATTCGTGATTTTAACGAATGTAGCAACATTCAGGAATATATTTTAAACAATCCACAAAAATGGGCTAACGATGAATATTACAGTATTAACTAATCAGGATTACAAAATAAGTGAATGGTCGGGAGGCAGCACCACACAATTGTATATTTCTCCGGCAAATGCTTCATATACCGAACGCAATTTCGATTTTAGACTAAGTTCAGCCAAAGTTGAAGTACCGGAATCTACTTTTACGGTTTTGCCCAGTGTAACCCGAAAATTAATGGTTTTAGAAGGCGAAATAACCTTAACCCATGAAAACGCACACAGCAAAACACTACAAAAATATGAAATAGATGTCTTTAATGGCAACTGGAAAACTAGCGCTAAAGGCACTTGCACTGATTTTAACATCATGACAACAGGTAACCATACCAGCGAATTAAGCCATCTGCAATTGCTTGCCAACCATTACAAAACATTAACCATCGAAGGAAACTACCACACCGTTTGTTTGTACTTGCATTCGGGCAGCATTTATGTAGAAATAAACAACAAATTATACAACCTTAAAAAAGAAAATTTGTTGGTTTTAAGCAACATTAACATTTTCTCTTTTCATTTGCAAGCTCATAAACTTAGTGATTTAATTATCTCAAAAATAGGCAACTAACCCCATGGATACTACTCTTCAATATTTACTAGATGTTTTGTTGGCAACAGCAATGCACCTATCCATATTACTAGTTCCAATATTGATAATTGGTTTCATAATAAATTTAATTTCTCAAAAAATTGAACAATACACTTGTAATATCATTGGTAAAAAATGGTATTTATATCTCTTTGGCTGGCTTGGAACAACAGTCCATGAAACAGGCCACTTAATTTTTGCCTTAATTTTCGGACATCATATTTCAAATGTAAAATTGTTTTCGTTAAACGCTGAAAACCCTGAATTAGGGTATGTAAAACATAGCTTTAATAAAAAAAACATTTATCAAAATCTAGGCAATTTCTTTATAGGAATCGGACCAATTTTACTCGGAGGTGCTGCACTATTTATTATCGGATATTTTATGTTTGATATAAAGTATAATAATTTGAATTACAATAATTTAAAAATTATTAATTCAAGTATTGAAGAAAGTGTTCGAGGAATATTTTTTTCATTATATGATGCATTAATGAACACCATAAAAACGATTACTCAAAACAATCATATTGTTTGGTGGAAATACTTATTGTTTTTCTATTTGTTGTTTTCTATTGGTAGCTCAATTTCGCTAAGTAAATCTGACATAAAAGGCTCCTTTTCTGGGCTACTGTTGTTTGTAGGATTAATCTTAATATTCAATTTAGCCACACTTTGGTTGGGTAATTTTGCAACTTCAATTTTCACTACAATTTCAAACGTTGTTTCTGGATTTTATATAGTACTCTTGGTATCTATCGTTTTTAATTTAGGGTTTCTGCTCGTATTGTGGCTTATTAATTTATTGATTCCAACCAAAAAGGTTAAAAAGAAATAAAAAAAACAATCAACTTCTCCACTCCTTTTCTTTTCTTTGTAACTATAAACGAAATACATGGAAATCCCAACAATAGTAATCAATAGAGACAGAGAAAAATCCATCGAGCGGAAACATCCTTGGATATTTTCGGGGGCAATAAATAAAATCATTAACGAACCACCAGAAGTTCCAAAGAATGGTGAATTGGTTCGTGTTGTAGATTCAAATAACAATTTTTTAGCGTTAGGTCACTTTTGTGGCGGAACCATTGCGGTTAGAGTAATTTCATTTGAAGACGTACTTATTAATCAGGATTTTTGGGATAAAAAGATAAAAGCCGCTTATCAAGTTCGAGAAAGTTTAAATTTAACCAACAACACTTCAACCAATATGTACCGCTTGGTTTATGCTGAGGGGGATGGGTTGCCTGGTTTAATAATCGATTATTATAACGGCACTGCAGTTGTTCAATGTCATAGTATTGGGATGTACAACTATCGGAACGAAATTGTTAACGCTTTAATAAAAACTTATCCAAAAAAAGAGTTGATTGCAATTTACGACAAAAGTGCAGAAAGTTTAGCCAAACAAAGCCAAGACAATTGCAACAACGAATACCTTTACCAAACATCTGACCCTAATTTGATTGGTTTAGAAAACGATTGTAAATTTAACTTAGATTGGATAAATGGCCAAAAAACTGGATTTTTCCTTGACCAACGCGAAAACAGAAAATTATTGGCTGAGTTCTCCAAAAACAAAAAAATACTTAATACATTTTGTTATTCTGGAGGGTTCTCCGTTTATGCATTAAAAGCTGGTGCAAAATTGGTTCATTCGGTTGATAGTTCTCAAAAAGCTATTGATTTAACCAACCAAAATATTGAATTGAATGAGTTAAAAAATCATGAGGCAATCGTGTCTGACACATTAACATTCTTAAAACATAACACTGAAAACTACGATATAATCATTTTAGACCCACCAGCTTATGCAAAAAGCCAAAAAGCTAAACATAATGCAATACAAGGGTATAAAAGACTGAATGTAATGGCATTACAACAAATAAAACCAGGTGGAATACTTTTTACTTTTTCATGTTCACAAGCAGTTAACCGAAAATTGTTTTATGATACCATTATGGCTGCAGCTATTGAGGTGGGTAGAAACATAAAAGTGCTACACCATTTATCTCAACCAGCCGACCATCCTGTTAATATTTTTCATCCCGAAGGAGAATACCTAAAAGGATTGGTTTTATTTGTAGAATAAGTAACTTTGAAAAAAAAAATATAAATTATGGCAACAATTACTTTAAAAGGAAATGCATTAAACACTATAGGTAGTTTACCTGCAATCGGATCAAAAATTAAAAATTTTTCTCTAACAGCTGGAGATTTAAGTTCAAAAACCTTAGCTGATTTTAAAGGACATAAATTAGTATTAAATATTTTTCCAAGTATAGATACTGGTACTTGTGCAACTTCAGTTCGCAACTTTAATAAAGATGCTGCAAATTTGAAAAACACTAAAGTGCTTTGTATCTCTAGAGACTTACCCTTTGCTCAAAAAAGATTTTGTGGTGCAGAAGGTATTGAAAATGTAGTTATGCTTTCTGATTTTAATACAGGCGCATTTGGAAAAGATTATGGACTAGAAATGATTGACGGTGCATTAAAAGGATTACACTCAAGATGTGTAATTGTTGTAGATGAAAATGGAATCGTAAAATACACTCAACAAGTTCATGAAATAGTTGATGAACCAAATTATGAGGCTGCTTTAAAAAGTTTGTAATGCAAGTTGTTTCTGTAAATCTTGGAAACAAGATTACTTTCGATTGGAGAGGTAAAAAAATAGAAACAGGTATTTATAAAACCCCTGTCTCTTCTATTTATTTAAGGTATAATGATGTGGAAAATGATGTTGTAACAGATAGAAAGAACCATGGTAATGTAGATAAAGCATGTTATTTTTATGGTGCTAACCATTATCCATTTTGGAATGAAAAATATCCAAAACTCCAATTTGAATATGGAATGTTTGGCGAAAATATTACCATAGACCTTGTTGATGAAAAAACAATTCGTATTGGAAATATTTATCAAGTTGGCGATGCCATCGTTCAAATATCAGAACCTCGAATACCTTGCTTTAAACTCGGTCATAAATTTAATAATCAAGCTGTCATAAAAGAATTTATTAACTCTTCCTATTCTGGATTTTACGTACGTGTAATTAAAGAAGGTCAAGTAATAAAAGGCGATGAATTCAATCTGATTGAAAAAAATGAAAACAATTTCTCTGTTGAGGATGCTTTTAGTTTATTATCATACAATAAATGCAATCAAATGTTAATTGATATATTAAAAAAGGAACCTCTTCTTGGTAAAGATTATAGGAAATCAATATTAAAACGAATTTAATTCAGAAATAATATATTTTAATATTTTCTTTACAAATTAACATTTATTGTTTATTTTAACATATGCAACCTTAACTAACATTAATTAGTCTAAACGCTGAATAAAACCATAATATAATTAAAGGATGAAAAAAATATTATTGCTATCAACATTCCTATTTTCGATATTTGTAACAAATGCACAAAGAGGAAAAGATGGTTCAAAATTAGTTACTGCTTCTGAGGTAGTTAATGCTTATACTTTTCTTACTGCAAACGCTAATGCTGGAGATACCATAATAACCGTTGATAACAGCAATTTAAACACCCATTTTTCAGGGAATATTGCCACTGGAGATTTAATAATGATTATACAGGTTCAAGGGGTTTCCATTATTGATATGCCTATGCCAGGACAGACAACAGATTGGGGAAGAATAACAAATTATAACAATTGTGGTAATTACGAATTTGTAGAAATTGAAAGTGTTCCTAACGCTACTTCACTAATTTCAACTTGTGGTCTAAAAAACAGCTATACTGCAACTGATAAAGTAGTAATTGTAAGAGTACCAAGATACAACACCTTGACAATTAATGCTGGTGGAAAAATTACTGCTGATGCATGGAATGGCAATGTTGGTGGTATTTTAGCTATAGAGGTATTAGGAACAACAACTATAGATGGAACAATTGACGTGAGTGATATAGGATTTAGAGGAGGTCAAAATAAAACTTCGTCGGGTTTTGGTGGATTAAGATATGCTCAAACCAACCCTTTAGAAGGGGCTGAAAAAGGTGAAGGAATAGCAGGGAGTCAAGCCGATTACGATACAAAGTTTAACGGAAGATATTGTAGAGGTGCAGCGGCAAATGCAGGTGGAGGTGGTAATGGTCATAATTCTGGAGGTGCTGGTGGAGCTAATGGTGGTGATATAAATTTATGGCATAAAGGATTAGGTACTCCAGATGTGAGTACCGCCAATAATATTACTGCATGGGGGTTAGATACGGGTATTATTTCGATTAACGTTAACCCTAGTTTAGTAATTTCTTCTGGTGGAGGAAGAGGTGGATATTCTCACTGTTCATCAAATCAAAATGAATTAACCATTGCTCCTAACAACACAAATTGGAGTGGTGATTTTAGACGCGACAATGGAGGCTTAGGTGGTCGTCCGCTAGATTATAGTACGGGAAAAATATTTATGGCTGGTGCTGGAGGAGCTGGAGAAGCGAATGATGTTTATGGCGGAAGTGGTGGTAGAGGTGCTGGTATAATTTTTATAAAATCGTACAACACGGTTTCAGGAACTGGTGCTATTAATGCAAATGGTCAAAAAGGTGGTGATTGTTCTGGTCCAGCTAGCCCAGGATTTGGTCAATATTCTGGTAAAGATGCTGCTGGTGGTGGTGGAGCTGGTGGTACAGTAATTATTGAATCCACAGGAACAGTTTCTGGAATTACCATAAATGCAAATGGCGGAAAAGGTGGTGATCAAATTATGACTGCTGGTGCTTTTGCTTCTATTCAGGAAGCTGAAGGTCCTGGTGGAGGTGGTAGCGGTGGCTATGTGGCTATTTCAAATGGAACACCTACAATAAATTCCAGCGGTGGAACTAATGGCACAACAAATTCACCGTTAATCGCTAATTTCCCTCCTAACGGAGCTACTAAAGGAGGTGCTGGAATTTCTATCGGTACAACTACTGCATATGATTTAATTGCTATCAATGAATCGATTTGTAGCAATAACACTGCAACCTTATCTGCCGCCTATTCTGGAACAGCTCCAATAGGAGGAACAATTGAATGGTATGATGCTGAGTTTGGAGGAAACTTACTTCAAACTGGAACAACTTTCACAACTCCTATCCTATCCGTTCAAACTACCTATTATGTAAAATCTTGCCCTGGAAGCTTTACAGTTCCAGTTACTGTATTTATTAATACTTGTGGAACTCCACCTGTTACAAATATTAGTAGTTCTGACAGTATTTTTTGTGTAAATTCTTGTATTGATTTCACTGACTTAAGTATCAACACTCCATCGGCGTGGTCATGGCATTTTTTTGGTGCAAATACTACCACTTCCACATTACAAAACCCAACCAATATTTGTTATAATACCGCAGGAACATTTGATGTAGCGTTGGTTTCATCTAACCCATCTGGTTCAGATTCTTTATATTTACCTAACTTTATTACTGTAAATGCCTTACCTACCATAATAACTAGTCCTGACACTGCAATATGTAAAGGTGATACAGTTTATTTAAGTGCTTCTGGTGGTAATTCATATACTTGGAATAATGGATTAGGTGTTGGTCAAAACCAAACTGCAAATCCAGTTATTCATACCATATACACTGTTTTTGTAACCGATGTTAATTTATGTTTTGACTCTGCACAAATTAATGTATTGATTCATGATTTACCAACTGTTGTTGCAAGTGCCGACACCACTATTTGTTTGGGTGATGCTGTTAACTTATCAGCAAATGGAGCAGTTTCTTACGTTTGGGATAATGGACTAGGACTTGGTCAAAACCAGAATCCATCACCTATTTCAAACACTACTTACACTGTAATTGGTATAGATACTAATCTATGTTCAAATTCTGATCAAGTAAATGTTATTGTTGGTGTTTGTGGGTTTGCTCCCATAACAAGTTTTAGTTCTTCTGATAATTCTGTTTGTATTGGAAGTTGTGTAAATTTTACAGACTTATCAGTAAATCTTCCAACAAGCTGGAGTTGGTACTTTTTTGGTTCAAACACTCCTAATTCTACTTCTCAAAATCCAACAAACATTTGTTATAACACTGCTGGAAGTTTCGATGTTGCGTTGGTTTCTTCAAACTCAACTGGTTCAGATTCTTTATTTTTAGCCAACTTTATAACAATCAATAATTTACCACTAATTACAACATCTCCTGATACTGCAATATGTAAAAACTCATCTGTTAATTTATCAGCTAATGGAGCTATTTCTTATGTTTGGGATAATGGTTTAGGTGCGGGTCAAAGTCACACATCTTCACCAATTGTAAATACAATTTATACTGTTGTTGGAACAGATACTAACAATTGTGTGAATTCTGCACAAGTTAATGTAACCATAAATTTACTTCCCATCATTTTCACTAGTCCTGATACTGCTATTTGTTTAGGTGACACCGTAAAATTAAGAGCAAGTGGAGTCCTTACTTATTTGTGGGATAATGGATTGGGAAATATTCAAAACCCTTCAGCTACCCCAATCGTACCTACTAGTTATGCAGTAATTGGTACCGATATTAATAATTGCTCTTCATCTGTTCAAATTAACGTAACAATTAATAGTTTACCGACAATTGTTGCAAGTAATGATGTTACTATTTGTTCTGGTGATACAACGGCCATTTCTGCGTCTGGAGGCTTTATTTATTCTTGGGATAATGGGTTGGGATTAGGACCAAGTAAAATGGTATTCCCTACAACTACCACATTGTACACTGTTGCTGGAGCCAATGCTTTTGGATGTCGTGATACCGATCAAGTAATGGTTTTTGTAAATATATGTACTTTACCCGTTACTAATTTTTCTACAGGAAACACGTCTATATGTATTGATGATTGCATTGATTTTACTGATTTAACTAGTGGATCACCAACATCATGGATGTGGTACTTTAATGGAGCAACTCCTTTAACTTCTAACGTTCAAAATCCAACCAATATTTGTTATAACACGGTTGGATCATTTGATATAAAACTGGTTACAACCAATGCGTTTGGAAGTGATTCCTCCATTTTTGTTAATTATATTTCAGTAGATTCCTGCCTTATTCCTGCTCCTACTGTTATTGTTGTACCTGAAGTGGTTGCTCCAAATGTGTTTAGTCCGAATGGAGATGGTCAAAACGACTTATTTGCTGTTGGAGGTGTTGGTATAAGTGCAGTTTCAATGAAAATATTTAATCGTTGGGGACAAAATATATTCACAAGTTCTCAACCAAAGGAAGGTTGGGATGGAAGAACTAATTCTGGCTCATTATGTCCTGAAGGAACCTATTTCTATATTATTGAAGTTAAAACTTCCGAAGAAACTAAAACCTATAAAGGTTATTTAACCTTAATCCGATAAACACTAAATCTAAAATAAAAAAGAGGGTGTCTAAAAAGAAATAGACAGCCTCTTTTTTTTATCT
>JAVHRO010000032.1:0-4802 GCA_036171675.1 Vicingus sp.
TAACACCTGAAACAAAACCCCAAAAATGCGCCTCATAAGAAATTTTTAAATCAATGGGAAAAATACCCCAAACCATACTTCCGTATACAATTACTACAAAAAAAGATAATGCTATTAATTGTTTATTCATTCGAATAAAACCACTAATTAAAAGAAAAGAAAACAAACCATAAATTAACCCACTCGCCCCAATATGATAGGCCTCTCGAGCCATTAACCATGTCCAGAATCCGCCCATTAATACAATTAATAAAATCACTTTAAGTGCGATAGGTTTATAAAAATAAAATATTGCTGACCCCAGAATTAATAGTGGAATGGAATTATTAAATAAGTGATTTAAATTTCCATGAATAAAAATGGAAGTAATAATACCAAGCAATCCAGTTAGTTCCTTTGGGTATATCCCCAATTTGTTAAAGTTTAAATTAAAAACAAATTGAATTAAATGCACTAATCCAAGCAATGTTACAAACATAACTGGAATAAATATGGCATTAATTAATTTAATCTTTTCCTCTTTCTCCACAACGTTAGAATTAGCTATTACTGTACCATTGTAATTTTGTCAGCCTAATGTTAATTTCTGTTAATAATACGTTTTAAATTCAAATATTTGATTTTTTTGTAAAACTGTTTAATTCATTTACTATGAAAGCACAAGTTATTATTTTAACATTACTATTAGCATTATTGAGTGTAAATGGTTTTGCCAAAACAAATGATGGTCAAGATAACTCACAGCAGAAAACACTTAAGTCAAAATACGACTACAATTTATTTAAATTGTGTTTATTTGATTTAAAACAACCGCTTTCAGACTCATTATTATTCTATAAAGAACAAAAGAAAGCTGAATCAAAAAGAAAAAATGATTAATTCGTTTCAGCTTATCCCACGCTGTTTTTTGATATTTTCGTAAGCTTCTTGAACTTTTTGGAATTTTTCTTTTGCCGAATGTTGAAATTCCTCCCCTAAATGACTTACTTTATCTGGATGATATTTTATTGCCATTCTTCTATACGCTTTCTTAATTTCTTCGTCCGACACATTTTTGTCTATTTCTAGAATTTTATAATCTCCATCAACTTCTTTAAAAAACATGGCTTTAATTGAAGCAAAATCGCTAGGTTTTATACCTAAATACGATGCAATTTGCTGAATAACCTTTAACTCCTGTGGGTCAATGTTCCCATCAACAAATGCTACCCCAAAAAGTAAATGCATTAATTGTAATCGCGCTGGATAAAGCGTATAAGTTTTTATTTGTAAACAAACATCTTGAACAGGAATATCTTTTTGAAGAATATCTCTTAATGTCAACAGCAATTCTTGAGTATGAACTGAACCAAATTGCTTTAAAAAAAACTGTTTAACAAAGTCAAGTTCAGATTTAAGAACTTTTCCATCAGCTTTCATCACTGCAGCTATTAACACTAACAATCCTAGACTAAAATCATTTGCACTTCTTCTACCTGGTTGCTGTTGATACACCACTTCTCCATCAACACTTACAACAGAATCAATCGCAGAACCAACTGCAAACCCTAATATTGCACCTATTGGACCTCCAAATGCCCAACCTAAACCACCTCCAAGCCATTTTCCAAACTTTGCCATTTATACTTAATTTTGACCACAAAAGTAATAAATCATATTTCACGCCAAATATATTTTTTTAATTCATAAAAAATTTAAACCTTCGCATTTGAAAAATGTCAGACATTCATCCATATAAAATTATTACTCCTGCCATTAAAAGTGGTACCATTTATTCCTTCACTACGGATAGTGGAGTTCAATACGAAGTTAGATTTGGAAGAAAACAAGATAATATTCTCAGTGCAACAATAGTTTTTGGAGTTACAAATGATGAATATGAAGGTGAGGAGTATAGCGTTACAAATAAAGGTGAAGTTTATGAAGTAATGGCAACTATTGTTGAAGTTGTGCGTTTATATAAAACCGAACACCCCAATGTAAATTCGTACGAATTTACTGGAGAACAAAGCGAAAAAGAAAAAAGTAAAAATAAAAACGTTCGATTAAACTTATATTATAGGTATATACCTGAAGTATTTGATGACAAATGGCATATTGACTTTACTGAAGAGAAGATTGTTATAATGAAAATAAAATAATTTTTTTATGTTTTATGACATACTGTCAATAACTTATCATGTTGTTACGTTAAAATTTGTTAATAAAAGCAACATTTTCTTCACTAATTACGTTATTGGAAGATATTATAATAACAAATAAATAATTTTGAAACCTAGTACAATTTTTGCTAACAATTTATTGAAAACAGTTAAACTACAAGAATGAGACAGTTAAAAATTACACAACAAATTACCAAGCGAGAAAGTAAATCTTTGGAGAAATATCTTCAAGAAGTTTCTCGTGAGCCTATGATTACTGCTGATGAAGAAGTAAGCTTGGCGCAAAAAATAAAAGATGGAGACGACGCTGCCCTTAATAGATTGGTTAGAGCAAACTTAAGATTTGTGATTAGTGTGGCCAAACAATATCAAAACACAGGATTAACACTTGAAGATTTAATTAACGAAGGTAATCTAGGTTTGATTGAAGCCGCAAAAAGATACGATCATACGAAAGGTTTTAAATTTATTTCTTATGCAGTTTGGTGGATTAGACAAAGCATATTAAAAGCCGCTGCTGACAACTCAAGAACTATTCGTTTACCACATAATAGATTGGGTGAAATACAGAAAATAAACAAAGCGTCTAGCGATTTTGAACAAACCATGGAGCGAGAACCTACCGATGAAGAATTGGCTGATATTTTGGATATGGATATAGAGAAAGTTCAAAACTCTAGAAAAATGTCAAAAAAACAAGCTTCTTTAGATGCCCCAATGGCTAATGATGAAGACAACAATAGTTTAATTAGTGTTATTGAAGGCGAAGGAATTCCCGCTCCTAACGATACATTAATTCACGAATCACTTTCAACAGATATAGAACGAACTTTATCTTATTTAAAAGGTATGGAAGCTGAAGTAATTCGTTTATTTTATGGATTAAGCGGACGAAAAGAAATGACTTTAGAAGAAATAGGAAGTCATTTTGGTTTAACCAGAGAAAGAATAAGACAAATTAAAGAGCGAGGTTTGCGTAGAATGAGAAGATTATCTAGAACAAACAATCTTCAGACTTACCTATAATTAAAATAAAAAAATTAATTTTAAGCACCAAGAATAAACTTGGTGCTTTTTTTGTTATTGGCTATTTTAAAAATTACCCCATGAAGAAATTTTTACTCCTAGTACTGACCATCTTTTTAGCAACTATTTCTTTTTCACAGCAAAGTACATACGAATATGGTAGGTTAAAATGGGGATTAAATATTGGTGGCACTTACCAAACTGCCGATATTTCAAACGACTTATTTGGATTAGGGTTAGGGTGTACATTAGAATATGCTGTAATTCAAAACAGTTATAGTTTATTTGGATTTTCATTAAGAGCTCGATACTTACATGGTACTACGTATGGTACTGATTATTCAATTCATAACGGAACAATAAGCAACAATGCAATTAATGGCGTTGATATTCCGTTAAATGATTATAACAATCTTCCACTTTTTTTAAATAATAAATCTCGATTAAACGAGTTATCTCTTGAGGCAATGCTCAAGTTTAACAAATTGTACATTCAACATAATGTATTGTTTTACCTTTTTGCTGGAATTGGTGGAACAGATTTTATTTCAGAAACCAATCAGTTTGATGCTTTGGGAGTTCTATATGACTATTCTTCAATTAGTATTACAGATAAAAATAACATAATAAACCAACTAAACGATTTAAGAGATTTAAATTATGAAACCAGATTAGCTAATTCCGATGCAAAAACTTTTGTATTAACCCCAACTATTGGTTTAGGTTTGGGCTACCGAATTGCTCCATTTTTAACTATAGCACTAGAACATAAAATTTCGTTACCACAAACCGACTATTTTGATGGACAAGTATATCAACCCACTCAAGACCCTGCTTTTATTAAAGATATTTACCATTACACGTCAATTGGTTTTATTTTTTATGTTTATAAAAACAATACCTATTACAATGAACCAACTTACACGAGTAATCCAAAACCGGTTGCTCCAACACCAAAACCAACTCAACCTATTCCACTTCCACAACCTAAACCGATATTAAACCCTACTCCAGGTCCTAATCCAATAACACCTGTACCAAACAATCCTGTACCAACTCCAACTCCAATACCGACTCCAATACCTGTTGATAATCCCGTACAAAAGCCACCTGTAATTACGTTAATAAATCCTACCAAAACATTATTTATTGCTCCAAATTGTACGGTAAGTATCGAGGTGAAAATTGAAAATGTAACCGATGATAAAAACATTGCCTTTTTTAGAAACAATGAAAAAATAGCTACCCGTTTTTATTATTTCCAAGAAAGTGTTCTTCATTCTACAATGGAATTAAAACCAGGCATAAATACATTTAAAGTAACTGCAAAAAACTCCGTTAAAACTGAAAATAAAGAATTTAAATTAACATGCAGTGCTATTACACCACTCAACAGCAAAATAACCATTTGTCATCATAATATTGATGGTACTACTCAAAAAATGGAAATAAATAATTCTGAATTGGCTCAACATCAGGCTCATGGTGACATAGTTGGAGATTGTCCAATTGAGATTAAAAAAATAACCATTTGTCACACTGATCCAAGTTCGTCTTTAAAACAAAAAATAGAAATCCCTGAATCCGATTGGCCTTCTCACCAAGCTCATGGCG
>JAVHRO010000032.1:4902-10853 GCA_036171675.1 Vicingus sp.
AGATTGGTTTAACCATGCTGCTCATGGCGATTCTAAAGGTATTTGTCCGAAAGAAGTTAAAAAAATAACCATTTGTCACACTGATCCAAGTTCGTCTTTGAAACAAAAAATAGAAATCCCTGAATCCGATTGGCCTTCTCACCAAGCTCATGGCGATGTATTAGGTGAATGTCCTATTAAAGTCAACATTAAACAAATTCAAATTTGCCATACCGACCCTTCATCTGGTGTAAAATCTAACTTGATTATTGACGAAAAAGATTGGTTTAACCATGCTGCTCATGGCGATTCTAAAGGTATTTGTCCGAAAGAAATAAAGCATATAGATATCTGCCATATTAACCAAACTAATGGTAATCTAGAACCAATGAATATCACTGAAAATGATTGGCCTATTCATCAGGCACATGGTGATATGCTTGGTGATTGCAACAAATATGATCAAACCATCATAAACGTTTGTTTAAACAAAAAGAATATTAAAATAAAAAAATATTTGCTTACTTATTATTTGAGTATTGGTGCTACAGAGGGTGAATGTTCAACACCACCGCCTTCTGTTGAATATTTTGACATTTGTCACACCGACCAAAGTACTGGTGTAAAATCAACCATGCATGTATCTTCTGCAGAATGGACTTATCATCAAGCACATGGCGATACTAAAGGAAAATGCGCTGCTGGAGGAAGTCCAAAAACAAATTTTAACATTTGCCATACTGACCCAGAAACTGGTGTAAAAACCACATTAAATGTTAATACTTCAGAATGGGGAGAACACCAGTCACACGGTGATGTTTTAGGTATTTGTCCAGCTCAAGATAACAAACCAAAATCAACAAAAAAAAATGAAATTAAAATTAACTAAAAACTTTTGGAATAATCGATACCTAAATGAAGATACAGGATGGAATATTGGCCATATATCTACACCAATTAAAGATTATATTGACCAATTAACCAATAAATCAATTTCCATATTAATTCCTGGTTGTGGATATGGGTATGAAGCCGAATATCTTTTTAAGAATGGCTTTAGGAATGTATTTCTGATTGACCTGTCTCCAATAGCTTTAGAAAATTTTAAAATGAGGGTTCCTGAATTCCCTGTTAATCAATTAATTTGTGATGACTTTTTCAATCATAAAACTCATTATGATTTGATTATTGAACAAACCTTTTTTTGTGCCATTAATCCAGCATTAAGAAAAAAATACGCTCAGCATACAGCATCTTTACTCAACAAGAATGGAAAACTAATTGGATTATTGTTTAACGATACTTTAAATCATGATAAACCTCCTTTTGGTGGTTTTAAAAATGAGTATTTAGAAATTTTTAATCCATATTTTAACATAATAAATATGGATAATGCGTATAACTCAATTGATGCTAGAAAAAACCGAGAATTATTTATAAAAATGACGAAAAAATAATGAAAGGTTTTATATTAATATCATTTTTAATTCTAACATTTAACATCAAATCTAGTTTCGCTCAGCGAATTTATGTTGAACCATTGATTGATGAATTTTTCTCTGAAAATGGAATAAATATTGATTCGTGCAGCTACAATAACTTGTATCAAGAAGCATATCTGTGGATAAATACACCTTATCATTATTCTGGAAATTCTGCTTCTGGAATTGATTGTTCGGGTTTAGTTAAAAAACTCTATGAGAAAGTATATAATTTAAAACTTGAAGGAGGTTCAAAAACTATATACGAGCAGATTATTCCAATAAAAAATAAAGAAGACCTTAAGGAAGGCGATTTAGTCTTTTTCAAAATAAGAAAAAATCAAATTTCTCATGTCGGACTTTATTTAAAGAATGGTAATTTCATCCATGCCTCAGTCCAAAGTGGTGTGATTATCAGCAATTTAAAAGAACCGTATTACGAAAAATATTATTACTCTGGGGGTAGATTCCAATAATTATGTTAAAGGATATTGTGGTTATTGAATTAGCAAGTGTGTTGGCGGGACCAGACGTTGGTATGTTTTTTTCAGAATTAGGTGCAAAAGTTATTAAGATTGAAAATAGTTTAACCCATGGCGATGTAACTCGAACATGGAAGCTTCCTACCGAAGACAAAAATGTTAATATTTCAGCTTATTATTCTTCAGTAAATTGGAATAAAGAAACGCTGTTTATCAATCTTAAAGAATCGTCTGACCAATGCAAAATTCATGAACTAATTAAAGGAGCCGATATGGTAATTGCCAATTTTAAAAAAGGTGATGATATTAAGTTCAATATGGATTACAAAACTCTAAAAAAAATTAATCCGACACTAATTTATGGTGCAATTACAGGATTTGGGAACAATGACAATAGGGTTGCATTTGATGTGGTTTTACAGGCAGAATCTGGTTTTATGTCGATGAATGGCACAAAAGAAAGTGGCGTACTTAAAATGCCCGTAGCGTTAATCGATATTTTAGCTGCTCATCAGTTAAAAGAGGGGTTAATGTTAGCATTAATTCAAAGAACTAAAAAGAAAAAAAGTTATTTTGTTGAGGTTTCGCTATACGACACGGCCATTTCATCATTAAAAAACCAGGCAAGTAATTGGTTGATGAACCATAAAATCCCTGAAGCATTAGGTTCTTTACATCCAAACATTGCACCCTATGGTGAAATTTTCGACACTAAGGATAAAAAACAGATAGTTTTAGCGGTAGGAACTGATTCTCAATTCAAAAAATTACTTGAGCTGTTAGAAACAACTGAAGCAATAAAAAATTCTAAAAAATACGTAAATAATATAGAACGGGTAATACATAGAAAACAACTATTTGAAGATATTGCTCCTTATTTTAAAAAATTTAATAGAAAACAACTTATAAATTTGTTTGTTGAAAACGACATTCCTGCTGGAGCCATTAAAAACCTAAAAGAAGTTTTTGACAATCCTTCCGCACAAAAACTAGTCAACGCTGAGCTAATCGATGGAATAGAAACTAAAAGGGTTCGTACTTCTATCTTTAAAATCAGTTAAGTTTTTTTAATAAATAGTAATATTTCGTTAAGTATTTTTTTAGCATCTTGTGCATTTAAATCAATGGCAAAAGGCACCAAATTATGATTGGCTTCAAATACTAAGGAGTAATTATTAATGTTCCAATAAGAGGTCGTTAACATTTTAACAAAACCACCTCTGTTGTCTTCAAATAATCGAAACATAGACACCTCATTCCATTTAAACACCTGATTTACCACACGTTCACCTATTTCCTTGGATAGAACAAGTTGATTTCCATCTAGTATAATTTTTTCTACTCCAGCATTTCTCCATCGAAAAGCATAAATCACTTTGTATTCAAAAAACATCCAAAAAGCTAGATATATTAGAAAGAATATTTTTGTGTAATTATCGTAATTAAAAAAAAACTGACTAAATATGCCAACTCCACAACTTGAAAACATTACAATCCACACCAATAATAATTTTTGTTTGGCTAGCTCTTGGTATGCTTTAATAACAATGATCAAATGCTCATTTGACCTTTCAATTTTAATTCTTTCGCTCATTCACTTGTTTTATTAAGTAGTCACAAAATTAAAGAGATAATTGAAAAGGGCATTATGTTTGTTTGTAAACAAGCAAAAAATAATTACTTTTAATTTTATTTTATAGAAAACACTATGAGAAAGTACTTTTTAATATGCCTAATTGCGTTTGTTTGCGTTAACAAATCACATGCTCAAAAAGATAAAAAAATTGATGAATTGGTATTTTTATATGTCGATGAAAAATACGATAAGTTGATTGACAAGGCGATTACACTTTCTGAAAATGATACCTATAAGAAAAATCCATTACCATTGATTTATGCTTCAATGGCTTATTATCAAATTTCAAGAAGACCTGATAAATACCCACAAACCAAAGGTGGAAAATTTGAAAATGCGTTAAAAAATGCTCAAAAGTACATGTATTCATTTGCAAAAAAAGATGCAAAAGCCCATGAATTTTATAAAGATTACAAAGAGTATTACGAATTACTAGGAGACACTTCTAATAAAGTTGGTCAACATTATTTCTTAATGGAAGATTATAGAAAATGCGCTGGAACTTATAAAAATGCATTTAAAGCATTATCAAACGACCCTGTTTTATTACTTTGGGAAGGGATTGGTGAAGTAAAATCTAAAAATTACGCTGAAGGTGACAAAAATATTTTAACTGCTCTTTCAAAGATTGATGCAAATTTTAAACCTAATGAATCAACTGCTGGGGTACTAGCTCATGGATTGCTAATTTTAAGTGAATATCTTACTCAAAAAGGAGATATGACCAATGCAAACAAAGCTAAAAGTTTGGTGGACGTATTTAAAAAATACGATCCTGATGAGTTAGATAAAAACAAGATGAAGGAGCGTAAAGAAAAAGCTAAAGAGGAAGATAAAATTATGCGTAAATTTTATAGTGATGAGGAAGACACTAGTTCTGAAAATAAAAAAGAGGGGAAATAATTATACCTTATTTAACTCATTATAAATGTTTAAGGCATGGGGAATAACCAAGTCTTTTTCATTATTTATAATTACGTAATCGGCATATTTTAGGCTATTTTGATTTTTTTATTACTGCACCACCAATTTACCCGAATACCGCTCTTTTTCATTAACTACATGATAAATGTAAATGCCTTTAGACAATCTATGAATATCAATTTGTGTGTAGGATGAATTGATTTTTTTAATTAACACTTCTTTACCTGTTACATCTAATAAACTAAAGATGGATGTAGATGATAAGCCTGATGATTCCACCATAATAAAAGAGTTTGCAGGATTCGGGTATATCCTACCTACCCCCTCCTTTTGGGAGGGTAGGGGTGGAATACCAGTACCCAACGCACAAGCCGTATCGGCACAACCTAAACTATCGAGTTTTAACAGCCACATGTCTTGTGGGGAGTTGGCTACTCCCGAACAGATAAAACCGCCATCACTGGTGGTTCTTATATCGTACAAGTAACTATCGCAGGTATTGCATGTGGATAATTGATGCTCTCTGTGCCAAATTTCTTCACCCAAAGCGGTGGTTTTAACCACTAAACCGTGATAACGGCTTATGGCAATACTGTCAGTCCAATGGTTTAGCCCTGCTGCTACCAAACTACCGTCACTTAATTCTATTACCGATTGAAAACTGTCGGGGCCATTACCTTTAATAGGCATCACTTTTTTTAACCAAAGCAAATCGCCTAAACTATCCAGTTTTAAAAGGCTGGCATAAGTTCTTGTTCCTGTTGTGGTATCTATTGCATAAGCCGTCGAAACAATATATCCTCCGTCTTGTGTTTGGATAATGGTATGGCTGTTATCATTATACAAATCGCCATAAAATTTATTAAACACAATATTGCCCAAACTATCCACTTTCATTACACGGATGTTGTAATTGGGTAAACCTACTCCTCCGCTTTTGGTAGTGGTGCAATAAATATATCCTCCATCGCTGCAAAGGGCTATACTGGTGGGTTTGTCGTACGTTGTGCCTCCATAAAATTTTTCCCATTGCTGGTTGCCTAAACTATCGGTTTTTATAATGGATATAGGAGCACTCGGGCTACCTCTGTCTCCTATACAGATAAAACCGCCATCGAAGGTTACTTTCATGTTGTCGCCTACATAATCATAAGTAGTATCCGCTATTTGTTTCGTCCATAAGGTATCGCCAACATCGTTAAAACGGTAAAGTACATTGTAAAGTTTATTGATGTCTTGTTTTGCTCCATACATCACATAGCCACCACTGCTTACCTTTTGTAAAGAGCCTTGAAAACCAATAGCGTAAGAATACATAGTATCTCCATATATTTTTTCAAAAAGAGTATTCCCTTCAAAATCGGTCTGTAACATCCGAATATTTTGTTTACCTGTAGTAAGTGAAATATAAACACTAGCTGAAAAATAACCACTATCATTTTCAATGAC
>JAVHRO010000032.1:10863-20506 GCA_036171675.1 Vicingus sp.
CCCCCCCCCCCCCCCCAGCCATCAACGGCTGTATAACGCTTACTAAAATAGGTTTGGCTTTTTATAGAAAAAATGCTACAAATTGTTACTAAGTATAATATGAAGCTTCTCTTTATCATTTTATAATACTTAGTTTACTTTTATATAATGGGGGACCATTAATATCATTAACGCTTAAGAAATAAATACCATTGGATAAAAATGTGGTATTAATTTTCTTGATTGTTGTTGTGTTTTCCAATAAAGTTTGGTAAACTATCGTCCCCATTAAATTAATAAGTTGAAGTTCTAAGGTTCTATCATCAAGTATTTCATAATTTAATGTAAATATTCCTCCATTTGGGTTGGGGTACACGTTAAATTTATTAATATTATCAATAGTGGTTGATTTTTCATTTTTATTCGTTAAATCGTTACTATTGCTTATATCTAATATTCGAGCTTTATTGGTGTTGTTTTGTGGAAAATGATAGGTCTCTTTTACTTTATCATGAAAAGCCATATCCAATAGATTTTTAGCATTGATACTGCCTTTTTTAGTAGTTTGCAAGGCAACCTCTTCTATTGTTGTTTTTAGTATTGAGTCAGTTTTGATACTCATTAGTTTATCGGGCATGGTTTCCATATCTATTAAAGCCCGTTGCAACGAAGCAAATTCCAATTCGGTGCCTTGTTGCTCCATCACACTAATTTCCTGCAAAGCAGTAGTAAAATTTTTAGCCATTACATCGGCTTCTACTGCACAAGCCCTGCAGCCGGGATTACCTCCTCCCGTACCTGTTTTTAACAATACGCTGATGCTGTCGAAACGGAATTCGTCTTCTACATCGTGTAAAAACAAACGAACCAACTGGTTGGTTAACAAGTTGTTTTCGCGGGTTAATTCACCAATGTAGGATTCGGTAACCTGAGTAACCGAAGGAGGTAATGGAGCATTTTGTTGGTTGTTTATCAATTGATTAGTAATACCGCCCGGATAATTGTTTGCTAATGCCAACGCCATAATTTCGGATGCCAACGGGTCACTTTGTTGTAAAATATCTTTTACGATACCTGATGATAGTTGTGGTTGACGAGTTAACAAAGCGTACAATACTTGATTACTAAGAGGAGAGTTTTGCAGCAATACTTCTTTTATAATTCCTGCCGAATAGTTGCTGTTAATGAGTGCAATTAACACTGCCGACGAAAGCGGACTGTTTTGCATCAACAAGTTTTTGAGCTGCCCTACAGGTTGTGTTCCTGCACTTATTACGGTGGTTAATACTGTGGTGTTTCCACCATCTAACGTAGATGTTAACTGGTTGATGGTATTGGTGTTGGCAAACTGTAGTTGTCTGATGCTGTCTCTACAACATCCCGGACACGGACAACCACTACCTCCAAAATTGGTAGGGCAGGATTCTCCTGTACCTGAAGGAACATACAAAACAAGAGCATTAGTGGGGTTAACCTGAGAAGGCGTGTAACAACCAGCATCGGGTATGTAGGTAGCGGTATTGTGATACCAGTATTGGTAACTGTTGGGTGGTGTGCCTACCACGGCAGCATTGTACAATTCTCCATCGGTAACCGCACCGCAGGCATCGGTAAATTTGTTACCCGCTAGTGTGGTAGTGCTTCCATTTGCTCCTTGCTGAGTAGAAATACCTGGAGCAACAGTGGTTAATATATCGTAATCGTTACCTAGGTAGGTGTTGCATTTAAAGGTCAAGCCTTGTCCAGCGTTTGCATCTGTATTTTCCCCATTACCAAACGAGGCATAATTAAGGTTGTTAAAGGTGTTGCGATACACCTGATTGGTTTGAGTGTTGTTAAGTGGGTCAGTATTATAGATATACATTCCAACAGATTTGTTTGAAGGTGACCCATTAAATGTATTTTCATCCACATTATACATGTTGCAATCGAGCAGGTACATTCCGTAGGTAGTGTCTGCATAATTAGCAGGGACATTAAATATATTTTGATATAAATAAGAACCTATAATACCTTTCCCATAAACACCCTTAATACATCGATTAAATGTGTTACTATGAACATTTACAGCGAGTAAAGGATTAACCCCTGAAATATCTACTCCTGTAGATAAATCATTAAAAGTATTACTCTCAACCAAAAACTCAGAATTCGCAGAAAGTATTCCTGTTACTTTACTCGTATTACGTGTATTATTAAATACATTATTTGTAATATTTGCTAGTTTATAGCTTTGAGCTTCAATAAATACAATATCTACAAAGCTGTTATATTCTAATTCATTAAATACATTAGTAGGGTTTGAATTAAATTTACTTGTTTTGATGTAATTAAAATTAGTGTATTGATAAGGGGTAAATACAATTGAACGAAGATTGTTGGTAAATTGAGAATTTTCCACTTCCAATTTTGGGGTTAAGGATGGTAAAAACCAAATTTAAAAAATATTATGGCAATAAAAAAAATTATTTTTAGGTGATAAATAGCTATAATATTATGAAATAGCACTTAACAATTTATTATAAATGTTCAAGACTTGGGGAATAACCAATTCTTTTTCATTATTTATAATTACGTAATCGGCATATTTTTCTTTTTCGTTATCCCTTAATTGGGTCGCCATTTTTTTTCTAATATCGTTTTCACTACTTCTATCTCTGGCTGACACTCTTTTAATTTTTAGTTCTTCCGGGGCTGAAACCAACACTATTTTGTTTAAACCTTTGTAAGCACCACTTTCAATTAGAATCGCAGCTTCTTTAATAAGAATTTGTTCAGTTAAATGATGTTGTATCCATTGCTCAAAATGTTGTTTTACTCTTGGATGAACAATAGCATTTAATTCTTCTAAAGCAGTTTTGTTATTGAAAACCAGTTGTGCCATTTTTTTGGTATCAAGTCCATCAATAGAATAAATATCAGATCCAAATTTTTGCTTTATCAATCCAATCGTTTCTGCATCAGCATTTACTATTTTTTTAGCTTCAATGTCCGAATTATACACCTTTACACCTAAAGCATTAAAAATTTTGGCAATCGTAGATTTACCACTACCTATACCTCCAGTCAAACCAACCAATAATGGCTTGTTATTTCTCTTTTCTTTTGAGGACATATTCAACTTTAGCGGGATTTATAGTTATTGACTTAATAAAACTAGGATATTTAGTCAAGTGAACTTTTAATTTTTTGTTTTTCACATTTAGCTCATCTACATTAACTTCTGCCTTAAAAATTGATTCATCAACTTTAGATAGTTTATTAAGTGGAATCATAAATTTTACTTCCAATTTATCAGGAAACGTTGAAATATCGAAAGTGTCTGGCAAATTAATTGTTGAAATAGGAACAACCAATTTATACTCGGTAAACTTGTCAACCATAATATTCAAATCAACAAAATCAATATTAGTTTTCAAATTTAACCGATCTAAATACGACTGGTTAAAGTTAACCCTAACAGTCGTAGAAGATTCAAGGTTACGCAAATCAAGCAACATAGTAGGAACAGATTGGAGTGTATCTAAAATTGATTTTGGACCAGTTACCTTAACCGAAATTGGAATAGTTGAAATTGGTTTTGATAATTGATATTGATAATTGAACCCTAAATTTACAATTGGATTTACAAGGACAAATTTTTCCACCTTATCATCCAGTAAAACAGGGAAAGTTTTAGGTGTAATATCAGTAATTTTAATTTTATCATCTATTTGAGAAGCAATTGAGGATGTATATCTGTCGAAAAATATTTTCGATTCATGCTGACCACTATTACGAAGTTTATGGTTAGAATATTTTGATAAATCGAGAACAATGTTAGGTGTATTTATGCCTAATTTATAGGGCAATACGTAATAACCTACCGAAGTAACATGCAATTCTAAATAATTAGGTAATTCATTTAGTATTATCGATTCTTTTGGGTTATTAATGTAAGTAACATTTAACTTGAGAACCGTGTGGTAGGTATTTCCTAAGGTGTTTAATAGCCAATAAAATGTTGCTATTACAACACATACCATAAATGCGTAAAGCTTCCTATTTACGGAAGCTTTACTCAAATTATTCTTAATATTAGTTAAGAAATTTTCCAATTCTATTTACTTTTTTTCCATTTCTTCAGCTGAGAATTCTCTAGCAATGGCAGATTTTTCAATTTTTAACCGATTTCCACCTTCTACTTCTATAACAGCAGTTTGGTCATTTACTTGTTCAATTTTTCCATGAATTCCACCAATAGTAACAATTTTATCACCTTTTTTTAATGCTTCTCTAAACTGTTTTTGTTCCTTTTGTTTTTTCACCTGTGGTCTAATCATAAAGAAATAGAAAACCACAAAAATTAACCCAAACATAATTAATGTTTGAATTCCACCACCTTGTCCACCTTGAGGTGAAGACATTAATAAAATTGCTAATCTGTTCATTTTTTAAATTGATTTATAATTATTGACCTTATTTTTTAGCTTCATTAGGAACCAAAACATTCCCCTTAAGGGCAATTACTGTGGTATTTGGTAATGTGTTTGCTACTAATGTAACCGTTTTGTTTTGTAATCCTTGCTTTCCAGTAGAATTAAATTTTACAAATATTTTACTTTCTTCACCAGGTTTTATGGGCTCTTTTGGCCATTCTGGCACGGTACAACCGCAACTACCTTGAGCAGATGAAATGATCAAATCTGTTTTACCAACATTTTTAAATTTGAATGTTGTTGATACAATTTCACCTTGAGTTATTGTACCAAAATCAATTACCTTTTCGACAAATTCAAAAAATGGGAGTTTATCTTTATCAACATTATCACCCGAAGCGGTATTTGGGTTAGTTATCAAATCGGTATTGTAACTAGCTTCATTATTATTACCATTACATGCCGCCATTAAAGACAACACTGCTGCAGCAAAAACTAATTTTTTCATGTTTATTATTTTTGGCAAATATACTTAAAAATAAAAGCTACAACTTGCTTATTACTTTTCTTATTACACCTTTTTGAAATTCAATTTCGATCGTATAAAATCCGCTTTTCAACTTACTTAAATCTAACTCAGTTGAAGATAATGATTGTTTAATTTGATTTACATAAATAGCATTTCCAAGCACATCAAAAACAGTTAACTTATTCACGTTTTCTATTGTTTTAACAGTTAGTCTGTTATTTGTAGGGTTAGGGAATAGTTCAACATTAGTCGCAAATTCATTTAAATCATTAATTCCCAATGTAATAGTATTATTTTTTGACAATATCCATAACTCTGGGTCAAAAAATACAGAATCTACCGTAAAAGGTATTGAAGCAGAAAACATTTGCCCAGAAAAAGTATGGTCAAAAACCAAGGTAGTATCCATTCCTGCTCCCTTAACATATATAGGAATTGGCATTTCATAAAAACCTACCGATGAATGTGATTGAGTTTGGTTCACTACAAAATAAACATTACTTCCTGATTGTGACCAAGTTAATTGATACGATGGATAACCTTGTCCAAAATACCAATCGTTAAAAAATTCGGTTAAATTTATTCCACTTAATACCTCCAAATGATTTTTAAGATTATCGGTAGAACTGAAATCATAAGCCAGACTCACATCATTCAAATAATTTTTTACCCCTTGGTAAAAGTTGTTACCTCCAACTTTCCACTCCAACATTCTAAGCAAATAAGCACCTTTTTTATATGATAATCGAGAACTAAAAATTCTTGAAATATTAGTGGTATCGGAATTGTACACCGAACCTCCAGGTTGGGCGGTTACACTATTTATCATATCCAATTTCCAAGGATTAAACCATGTTGGGTCTACAAATTTATAATATAAACCTGTACAAAATGTAGCGAAACCTTCATTTAACCATATCTCTGACCAACTGTCACATGTAACCCTATCACCAAACCATTGATGAGCAAGTTCATGTGCCATTAAACTTGTTGAGAAATCACCCATTGATGCAATGGTTTGATGTTCCATTCCTCCACCCCAACCAAATTGAGCATGACCATATTTTTCATTGATAAAAGGATATGGAATGAACAGTGTATCGTATAATTTCATAATTGGATCTACTAGTCCAATTTCATTATATGCAGTTGCTGAGTCTTCGGGATAAACAAAGTTTTGAATTGGCAGTGTTCCTTGTGATAGATTAGAATATATGGTAAATTCTGAGTAATTGGTAATAGCTAATGAAATTAAATATGTAGCAATAGGATAATGGTGTTTCCAATAGTAAGTAGTATTTGCTCCAAGAGTAATTTTATTAATTAATAATCCCTGAGAAGCAACTTTATATTGTTTTGGAGTAGTTACAATAATATCTAAAGAATCAATTTTATCCGACAATCCATCCTTACATGGCCACCATTCAAACGCCCCAAATGGCTCAGACAAGGTAAAAATTATTGGTTGCGAAGCATGAGTAGTTTGAGTAAAAGCATCGTTAATTGTTGTAGGTGGTACCCCATGATAAAACACAGTAACAGAATCCAATGTATTTTGAGGTAGAATGGTTGGTAAATTTAATCGCAATGTATTGTTAGTGAAATGATTAAAAGTTACCACAGCACCACGATACTTTACAGAATCAACGGTCAATGAATAAGATAAATCAAAATAGATTTCATTAAAATTGGTGGTTAAGGGAATAAAATGAGTAGTTACCTCACCTTTAATGTATTTAATAGAGGGATTCACTTCCCAAATTAATCGATTATAAATAACATCATAATTTGCGGCTTGTGGAGCACCTTTAAAAGTTGCATTTTTAAACAAATCATATCTTTTTGCTTCGGATAATGCAATTTTGTCTGTTTCAAAAAGGTCTTGAGAAAAAAGTGGATTTAGAACTCCAGAAAATACAACAATAGTGCTAATAGCAAATTTAAAGAGGCTTATTTGTTTCATAAACGATAAATTTTTTCAACTAGATTTTGATATTTAGAAAGAATAAATTTACGTTTTAATTTTAAAGTAGGCGTTAACTCTCCGGAATAAATTGCCCAAATGGTATCTACTAATTCAAATTTCTTAATTTGCTCATAGTTAGGGTATTCCTTATTCAACTCATCCACCTCAAACTGAAATCTAGCAATTATTTCTTTATTATTAATAGCATATGTATTGTTTTTGAATTCTATGCCCTTTAATTTACACCAACTTTCTAAAAAAACGAAATCAGGTTGGATAATGGCCGAAGGATGTTTTTCTCCTTCCCCAATAACCATAATTTGCTCTATAAATCTAGATTCTTTAAACTTGTTTTCCATCACTTGAGGTGCAATATATTTCCCTCCAGATGTTTTAAATATTTCCTTTTTACGGTCGGTTATTTTTAAAAATCCATCAATAAAAATTCCAATATCTCCGGTATGAAAAAAACCTTCTTCATCAATCACTTCTTTGGTCAAGTCGGGTTTATTATAATATCCTTTCATAACACTTGGCCCTTTCACAATTATCTCACCATCTTCAGCAAGTTTAACTTCTAAATTTTCTAATGGTTTACCAATGGTACCAATCATTCTTCCATTTGGCAGAAGCGAATTAACCCCAATTACTGGAGAGGTTTCAGTTAATCCATAACCTTCTAATACAGGTATTTGTGCTGCAGAGAATACACGTGCTAATCGTGGTTGAAGTGCTGCCCCTCCTGAGACTATCGCCATTACCTCTCCACCTAGTGCTTCTCTCCATTTTGAAAAAATAATTTTATTGGCTATTTTAAGTTGGAAATTATACCAAAATCCTTGCTCATCAATGGGATCATACTTTAAACCTAAATCTAGTGCCCAAAAGAATAAAGATTTTTTTATTCCAGGCAATGCACTACCTGCGCCAACAATCTTATCGTATACCTTTTCTAGTAATCTTGGAACGGTTGCAAATAATTGAGGTTTAACCTCTTTTAAATTATCTCCAATGGTATCTATTGATTCAGCATAGTATATCGAAACACTTTTAAAAATATATAAATAATCTAACATTCTTTCAAAAACATGACAAAGAGGAAGAAAACTTAACGCTTTAAACTCCATTCCTGGTTTTGCCATTGGCAACCTAATCTCTGAAGCCAGCACGTTGCTAATAAAATTGTTATGTGTAATCATTACACCTTTTGGATTTCCTGTCGTTCCAGAAGTATAGATAAGTGTAGCTAAATCATCACCAAAAACCTCACTTCTAAGTTTTTCTATATCTACAGATGAACTACTTTTTAAAAGTTCAGAATAATGACTTGTTCCATTAATATGATTATAGGAAAAAATTTTCTCTAACGAAGGCACTTTTGACTGAATAGACGCAATTTTCGCTAATATTTCTTCATCAGATAGAAAAATGAATTTTGCACCACAATCGTTTAATATATAATTGTAATCTTCTGGATTAATGTTTGAATATATTGGAACATTTACTGCTCCAATCTGTTGTATAGCTAAATCAGTTAAATGCCATTCTATTCTATTGTTGGAAATAATAGCAATTCTATCACCTTTATTAACACCTGACTCCAACAATCCCTTACTTAGTAAAATAGATTTTTCAACCATTTCCTTTGATGAGTAGGAAACCCATTTACCATTTTCTTTTTGAGTAAAAGCATCTGATTTGGGTTGATTTTTTAAAGCGTAGTAATAAAAATCTGAAAGGTTTTTTATTTGCATAATACTTAGTTTAATAAAAGGGTTTTATAAATTATGAAGTCAGGTTCATAAATTTTGCTCAGATTGAACAACTCCATTAACATACTTTTGAGACTTAACAGCAACTCCATTTTCGTTATAAAGTTTCCATTCACCGAAACGTTCATAATCAAACATTGCTTTATTGTACTTTAATGTTCCTTGTTCTTTTACATTACCATTTTCGTAAAAAGAAGATTGGGTATAGATTAACTTTTTAGTGTCGGTTAGTTCTAAAATATTTTCAGGTTTTCCGTTTTTAAAATATTCACCTTTTTTAATATAGTATTGAAAAGACTTGTCGTAAATTTCTTCAAATTCAACTGTACCATTTGGGTAATAATCTACCCATGAAAGTGCTTCATTTTCAATATAAACAATATCTGATTTCATGACACCATCTTTATAAAAAAGTGTCATTTTACTTTTTTTAATATCCACCATTCTAAAATTTCGTTCTACCTGCCCATTAGGATAGAAATTTTTATATATCTTCAATTGTCCATCGACATAAAACCCTTTATGTAGCAATTGACCGGAGGTATAATAATCTTCAATGAATCCATTTGCTGCGTAACCATTCGCTCCATTTCTAATGGAATCCTTTCCCAGCATCATATTTAGTTTTTCGTACATAACAATCCCATAAGTTTCGTCAATTACTTTGTTAGAATCATAGGTGTTGTAGTATAATTTTTTATCCGTTAAATCATTTTGAGCAAATGAACACAAACTGGTCACAACTATTGACATTAATAAACTGTACTTCATAGCCATAAAAATAATCTATTTTTTCCGTAATTCAATGGTTGAATTATCATTTTTTAAAATTGTAAGTCGGTAAATTTAAAAAATGGATTTATTTCTGTTATTATATTTAACAAAGTTGTTATTAACAACTTTGTTAAATATAATAACATTACTTTAACCCGTAGTGCATTTGGGCTTAGTTTTCAATAAAAAAGTGTCATTTCGAGTT
>JAVHRO010000033.1:0-4619 GCA_036171675.1 Vicingus sp.
ACTATTTTATAACTTTATAAACCAAAAAGTTGCATTTGATACTTGAATCTACCATCTTCTGTTTGCTTTTCAATTATTGTTTTAAGGTTTTCAAAAGCATAATTTTGATACACCAATAGTTCATTAACATTTGTCCACTCACCTGTATCGTGTTGGGCAATTACCGTCTTTGCCTGAACCTTTATTTCATATGCTCCAAAAACATTCTTTGCAAATAGCAACTCCACATCAGCGATATGCCGAATTAAAAATCCTCCACTGTTTTTTGTATTCTTAAGTTTCTTTTTTAAATCTTCTTCTTTTAAATCTTTCAAAAGATTGGAAAACCGTGTTCGGGCTTCTGTCCATGTTTGAAGATATGCTTGTGTTGTTGTCATCAGATAATAATTTTCATGTAAATCAAAATGTAATACAAACCTGTCAGCACAAATAAAAGTCCTGCAATTACTCTCATTACTTTTTCAATTTTGGTAACAGCATTAAAATACTTCCCTACTTTTTGCATACTGAATGCAATCAGAAAAGTGAAAAACAAAACCAATGAACCTGCTCCAAGTGCATAGAAGATTGGCAATGAAAAACCAATGCTGCTTTTTATGCTCATTGGAATTAAAACACCGAAATACATTGCTCCGCTGTATGGGCAGAAAGCCATTGCGAACAATGTTCCCAAAAGAAATGAGCCAAGCAATCCTTTGTCTTTGAATTTGTTTTGAAGTTTTTCGGTGAAATTTGTTTTGTCAAGAAAATTCAGTTTGATAACATTGAGCATTATCAAACCAATAAGCAACATAACGGGTCCGACAAATTTTTCTCCACTGCCCTGAAAAAATTTTGCAACATGAAATTTACTTGCTCCGAAAATAATTATCAGAGCAATGGTCGTGTAAGACAATGCAAGTCCCAAAGTGTAAAGCAATCCGCTTAATAAAACTTTCTTTCTCCCAGTAAGTGTTTTTGAAATGTATGCTGTTGCTGTAATGTTTGTTGCAAGCGGACAGGGGCTTATTGCTGTAAGCAAGCCCAAAAGCAATGCAGCCAGTATTGGCATGTTGGCATTTTCAAAAAGTTGCTTTACGGTTTCCATCATCTACTTCAATTGTGCGTCAATTTTTGTTTTCAATTCAGCAACATATTTAGTTTCATCATTTGCTTTGTCAAAAGCAAAATCACTCCAGTCAATTATATTTTCTTTTCCATTCACTACATTGTTAATCATCAAAGCTGTTCCTGTTGCCTGAAATTTTTCAGCAAGTTTTTCATTGGCTGCATCATCCACATCAATAATTGAAAACACAATGCTTCCGTTTTTCAATTGCTCCGAAAAATATTTGTCCAATGTTTCTTTGGTGTATGCTTTCATGTGCTTGCAAGTTTCGCATTGTCTTGTTCCGTGAAAAGCATAAACTTCTAAATGGTTTTTTGTATTTGTTGATGAAATAGAACTGCTTTTATATGTTGCACATTTTGATTTGTCGCTTCCACTGCAACAAGGTTTGTCTTCGGTTGTTGTAGTCTTTTTACAAGTTCCATCAGGGTTACAATCTTTTGAATTTGGATTTGCACAACAAGATTTTTTCGGAGCATCACCGGTTTTGGTTGGTAAACCTGCTTCACTCCAAGCATTCATTCCGCCTTCAAGATTTGCCATGTTTGTAAATCCTTTTTCTTTCAAAAGGTCAAATGCCTTTTGACTTCTTCCACCTTTCTGACAAGCTAAAATCACTTGCTTGTCTTTTGGAATGCTGTTGAGTTTACTTTCAATGCTGTCTAAGGGAATGTTGATGCTGTTCTTAACATCATACGATTGCTCCGTTAATTCATCAGGTTCACGAACATCAATCAATAGAGTATTGCCTTTTAAAATCTCGGCTGCTTCTTTTGGTGTTACCGTTTCTTTTTCGCTAACGAAATTCTTTTGTGTTGAATTGGAATTGCACGACATTATAAAAATGCTTGCAACTGCTGTGAGAGTTAAAATTATTTTTTGCATTTTATTTTTGATTTAATTGTTTGACAGTATGTTTTGATTGATGAAATCTTTGCTGTATGTTTTTATCATTTCTCTTACTTCACGAAAATTGTTTTTTATTTCTTCCTCCGTTCCTGTTGCCTTTGCAGGATCGGGAAAGTTTTGATGAAACTTTTTTGCTTTCGTTGGAAAGTAAGGACATCTTTCTTTTGCATTGTCGCAAACGGTAATTACAAAATCAAAATCAATGTTGAAGTATTCGTCAATGTTGTTGGAAGTATGTTTTGAAATATCAATGCCATCTTCTTTCATTGTTTCAATGGCTCTTGGATTTACTCCATGTGTTTCAACTCCTGCACTGTAAACTTCGGCTTTGTCTTTTGCAAAGTGCCGCAAATAACCTTCTGCAATTTGGCTTCGGCAACTATTGCCTGTGCATAGAACAAGAATTTTTGATTTCATATTTTTATAAAATGATGTTGAATAAGTATCCTGAAATAATCATAAAGAATGCGATTGTGCCGAAGTAAATGGCAATCATTTTCCAGTTCATTACTTTTTTCAAAAGCATGGCTTCGGGCAATGACAAACCAATTACACCCATCATGAACGCAATGGCAGTTCCAAGCGGAACACCTTTGGCAACTAAAACCTGCACAACAGGAATTACACCTGCCGCATTGCTATACATAGGCACACCCATGATTACTGCAAGAGGCACTGCATACCATTGTCCTTTGTTAATGTAGTGTTCAAAAAAAACTGTCGGCAAAAATCCATGCATGGCTGCACCAATTCCAATTCCAATAACAATATATAGTGAAACACCTTTCATTATCCCTAATGCTTCTTTCAGAATTAAAGGAAAGCGTTGAACAAGTGAGAGTTTTTCTTCCTGCAATTCATCTTCGGTTTGAGCATTGTCAATAATGTTTTGCACCCAAGGCGAAAGATATTTTTCTAATTTTAGTTTCCCCAATGTAAAACCACCAATAATTCCCAAAACAATTCCTGTAACTACATACAAGGCGGTTACTTTAAATCCAAATGCCCCTGCAAAAATTGCAATAGCAACTTCATTTACAAGGGGTGCTGTGATTAGATATGTAAAAGTAATACCCAAAGGAATTCCACCTTTTACAAAGCCGATGAATAATGGAACAGAGGAACAAGAACAAAACGGAGTGATAACACCAAATGCAGAAGCGAATAAATATTCCAAGCCATACATTTTCTTTCGGCTTAAAAAATTTCGGACTTTGTCAACAGGGAAATAGGAATTGACTATTCCCATTACAATGGTAATTACAAAAAGTAATAAGAATAATTTCAGTGTGTCAAACACAAAAAAATTGAGTGCTTCACCCAAATGTGTTTGTGCCGAAATGCCAAATACTGAATATATCAGCCAGTCGGCAAAGTATTGTAGCCAGTTAAACATAATTGAAGAAAAGGTTTAGCAACAGCCGGGTTGGCTGCAATCGCAACTATTTCCCAAGTCGTTTAAGTTTACTTTTTGCTTTTCTGCTGATGGTGTGCAACAATCACTTGATGCAGTATTTGAAATTACACTTGATGTATCTCCTTTGGTTGGAAACCCTTTTTGCACCCAGCGGATAATTCCCTTTTCCATGTTCACCACATTGGTGTAACCATGATTTATTAAAAATCCTGCGGCTCTTAAACTTCTGCCACCGCCTTTGCAAACCATTATTACTTCTTTGACTTTCGGAACTTCATTGAAGCGTTCTTCAAATTCGCTTAATGGAATGTTGATGATGTTTGGCACATCGTAAGCCAATGCAGCCACTTCATCTCTTTCACGAACATCAACTAACAATGCTCCTTCTTTTACTCTGCCCTGTGTTGTGGTTGGGCAAATCTCTTTTACTAAAGTTTGATTTTCCATTTCGATATTTATTTAAGCGGTTAATAATTGTTTTATCTCATTGGTGTCGGCAACTCTGCCTTTTACTTTAATCACTTCATCAATCAGCAATACAGGAGTGGTAAGCACATTGTATTTCATCATTTCCTCAATGTCTTCCACTTTCGTAACCTGTGCTTCAATGCCCAATTGTTTGAGGGCTTCCAATACATTGTTGTAGGTGGTTTTGCACTTTGGGCAACCAGGACCTAATACTTTTATCTGTTTCATTTTATTGTTTGTTGTTTTAATTTAGTTCGCAAATATACGAATAGTTCGTTTAAATACGAACAGTGTTGTCAAATTTTTTTAATCAAAAAAACCCATCATCAAACCCTTGGCTAAATTCCAGCTCTCACGATTGATGCAATACTTTGTTTTAGGTGGGGTTATTTCACCCTGTATTAATCCTGCATCTAACAGAACCTTTAAATGTTGCGATAAAGTGCTTTTGGCAATGGGAAGTTCCTCAGCCATGTCGCCATGATAACAGCAACTTTTCTTGGATAATAATTGCAATATTGAAACACGAACAGGATTACCCAAAGCATTTGCAAACTTTGCAATGAGTTCCTGATTTTTAGTAAACTTTTCTTTTGTTGTCGGCATTTTGTTTGTCTTACAGTTCGCAAATATACGAATAGTATTTGAAAAATCAACTACAATTTGTCTCGTCCTGAAAAAAGTTTACACTATTTGGTTAATAATACTGTTACAAAT
>JAVHRO010000034.1:0-20210 GCA_036171675.1 Vicingus sp.
CATTAGCCAATTGTATCATGTTTTTGTAATTAGAGATAAGTGTTCCTTTTAGAGAGACACGAACTTTATCGCCTTCAAAGAAAGATGTACTACTTGATGCAGTAAGTTTTAGAAAAATTCCAGCAGTACCATCTTGAATGTACAAGGTTTTGTAAAGATTTCCACTAATTTCATCACCTGTAACAGTTCCATATACTGAAATATTGCTAACAATGGTAGAGTCGAAAGAAGTATAAATTTTTCTTAATGAGTCAATGGTAATGATATTACCTTCTGGTAATACGGCTACTGGAGGGGTGTCAAAATCTTTTTTACAACCAAAAATTGCAATACTAATGGTTGAAATCAGAAGCGTATTTTTAATAAATTTGTTCATGTTTTGTAATATTAGTTGTTAAAATGAAAAGCTAACCATTGCGAAATAAGTTCTTCCATACATGTAGCCAATTTTTGGTGGAAATTTATCGACATTTTGGCTATCATATCTTAATTGTTCGAACCCGCCTGTTGCATAATCTTCTTTATTTAGAACATTATTAACATTAATGTTTAATCGCAAAAAGTATTTGTCTTTAATTTTCCATGATTTTCCACCAAAAATATTGATAGTGTATCCATTATCAAGTTTGGTTTGCTCTAAAAGTTTTTCAACTTGTGGGTCGGTTGTAACAAAGCTAGCAAGAGCTTCTTGAGTTCTTCTATCAGGATTCGCCTCAATGTAGGTATCCATAAAATAATTAAAGTTAGCACCAGCAAACCAAAATTTAGGAGAACTGTATTTTAATCCAATTGATGCAGCAGTCTGTGGCATTCCTCCAATTTTATAATTTTTAAAATACACGACTTTATCTTGAGCTAATAAGGTGGTTGAATTATCTTGAGAAATAGTAACATTAGGTCTTGAATTGTAGGTATAATCACCCATTGTAAAAGCTCCTGTTGCTTCAATGGTAGAGGTTATTTTTACTTCAGCGCCTAATTCTGTACCCATAAATAGTTGATTAACTCCAGTCATGGTATAGTTTACATAGGTGTTAAGTGCGTCGTGATAAAAGCTTCTTTCCCATGCTTTATCAGTAATAGTGGTATAAAATTCAGTTAATCGAATTTTTATGTTTGGATATCTCACCAAGTAATTGATGTCGCCTGACATTACCGTCTCGCTTTTTAAATTATCAATAATTTCATTTCTTGTTTTCGGCGAAATAAAAGCAGTTCTTGATAAAGGGGCTCTCGTAATGTATGCTCCGTTAACACTCACTAAATGTCGTCCAGTAATTTTGTAAACAACACCAGCTTTTATACCATAGTTGTTAAAAGATTTTTTTTCTGATTCACCAAAAGATTCATCTTGGAATAATCCATTTTTAACATGACCAGTTCTCCAAAATTTAGTGTTAGAAATGGATAGCGCTCCATACCAATCTATTCTTTGTGATTTGCCTTCAGCTTGAGCAAAACCAGCTAACTCATTAATATTAATATCGTAATCGTAACCAAATTTATCGCCAACTTTAATGATATGATTAGGTATAGCTACGTTAGATTGGGCTGCAGTAGGATCAGCAAAGTCTCTTTCAGCAAATTGATCCACATCAACCCAATATTCAGCACCCAACAAATCGTTCATCACTTTAAAATTCATGCTTTTGTAGAAACTTCCATTCACACCACCAGAAAAAGTAAGGTTGTCATTGTAGATATGATTAAAAGTAGAGTTAAATCCGAATTGGCTGCGGTCATTTCTATCTTCTTCAATAATGTACTTAGCTCTATTGCCTGTAACAGTGTTTCCAACAATTCCATTGGCATTAGTTACAGAATACAGATTTTTTGAGTTGGCAAAAAACATTTGGTCGAAGTTTAATTGTTGAGTATTCACATCGTTTTGCCAAAGGTTGGTATATAATTCGTTCAAACTTTCTTGACCAGGAGCAATGTAATAACTAGGTAGATTTTTGTAGTAATCAGGTCTTGGATCGGCAGCATCATACCAGTTTAATCTAGTTTGACCGCTTTTTCCAAAGGTGTAGAACACGGAAGTGTTGATGTTGGTTTTATCGTTTAATTTAAAATAATGATTCAACATCATCATTGGTATATGGTTGTTTCTTATTCGGCTATTTCTTTTTTCTCCAGCTTGGTAACCCCAATAAGAGTTGTATTGATTATTTCCAGTTAGGTCGTAAGTTTCTTTTGTTGAAATACTTTTGCCTCCTGACATGGTAGGGGAGCCATATCCTACAAATCCAATACTATGTTTTTCGTTGATCTTTTTTTCTACGGATAAAAAATAACTTGCTCCTTGATAAAACGTACCATCAACAAAACCTTCGTTTGAATACCTCATAGAACCAGATACTGTAACAGCCAAGTTATTTGCCATTAATCCTGTTGACGTGGTAAACATTAATCTATGGTTATAAGTTTGATTTGCATAAGCATAAGAAATTCTACTTCCTTTTCGTTGAGTGGTGGCTCTTGCATTAATATTTGAATATCCACCAATAGTACCAAAAGTTAACTGCGATGAAGAAATGCCATTTTTAGTTTCTTGGTAACGAGTAATGTCGTTCAAACCGCCCCAGTATGCCCAAATTGCACGGTCAGATTCCGGATCATTTAAGCTAACCCCATTCATCATTGCAGAAAAGTTTTCTGAATCATAACCTCTTAGTCTAAAACGAGCAACACCAAAATTATAACTTGCAATAGATGAGTAAACATCTTTTGAAGATTCTAATATTCCAGATACATCTTGATTTTCAGATTCATCATCCAATTGTTCAATAGTAGTAGATGATTGTGGCACTATACTTGTGTTTTCCGATGTGTCGCGAGCTAAAGAGTCAGTTTGCGAAAAACTAAATTGCGAAGCAACAAGCAATGCAGAAAAAAATGTTAACTTTAATAAATTCATTCTAATAATTTTTAAAGATATAAAGCGGTTAGAAGTCTTAATTTGGTAGCTTCCTAGGATGATCACCTTAGTGTAAAATTTTACAGTTCAAATGTACTTCAAATATTTAATATAATAGATCAAATAGTCAATTTGTTAATAATTTATTAATGCAAATTTATTACATGATTAGTTGTTAAAATCACTCATAATAGTTTAAATATGTAGTTTTGTAAAAAATTAATTAATGAAAAATATAACAAAATATGTGCTGTTATTAATGTTTTTAACATTTTTAGACAGTAGTTATGCACAGCAAAATAAGGATGCTAAGCAATATAACGTTTCAGCTATAGGCTTTTACAATCTTGAAAATTTACACGATACCATTTTTGATGCTGATACCAATAAAATACTTCAAGACGATTACACCCCAAATGGTGATAAAAAGTGGTCATCAGAACGGTATTTTCATAAAATAAATAACCTCGCCAAAGTTATTGCGGATATGGCTACTGATATTGTGCCTGAAGGACTAACCATGCTTGGCGTAGCTGAAGTAGAGAATGCTGAGGTGATGAATGACTTGATACATGCAGGTGATTTGTCAAAAAGACATTATCAAATTGTTCATTACGATTCGCCTGATAAACGTGGGGTTGATGTCGGTTTAATTTATAATCCAACATATTTTAAAGTGGAATCCAGTAAAACTTTTACCTTAAAATTGGCTAGTGATCCTAATTTTAGAACTAGAGATCAGCTTTTAGTAAACGGATATTTGAATGGAGAATTAATCCATGTTATTGTTGCTCACTGGCCTTCACGAAGTGGTGGGGAAAAGAAAAGTGCTCCCAAACGTATTGCTGCTGCAGATTTGGGTAGAGCAATAATTGATTCAATTATTAAAACAGATATTAACGCCAAAATAATATATATAGGCGATTTGAATGACGATCCAATAAACCAAAGTTTAAAAAAACATATTATTACGGTTGATAAACAAGAATTAGTAACTAAGAACACCATGTTTAATCCAATGGAATCGTTATACAAAAAAGGAATAGGTTCATTGGCTTATAAAGACACGTGGAATTTGTTTGATCAATTAATTGTTTCGTCAGGCTTAGTAGGTAAAGACTACACCTCGTTAAAGTTTTACAATGCAAAAGTGTTTAATAAAAATTACCTAAAACAAAATTCAGGTCAATTTGCCGGATATCCATTAAGAACCCATGCAGGAGGAACTTATATGGGCGGCTATAGCGACCATTTCCCGGTTTACCTCTTTTTGATAAAGGAGAAGTAAGAATTACCTATTAAAATCTAGTCATTTAAAAATTTAAACATGAAAAATATTTTTACGCTTTTAGTTGTTTTGTTAAGCTTATTTGCGAAAGCACAAGACACCATTACCGTTATGTCATACAATATCTTAAATTTTCCGGTATCAAATGCTACAAAAGCGGATACGTTAAAGGCAATTATAAAGCATGTAAAACCAGATATTTTTATGATTACCGAATTAGCTGGATCATCTGGAGTGAGTTTACTTTTGAACGATGCATTAAATGTTGATGGAGTGACTTATTATCAAAATTCAGCCTACGTTGATGGTCCTGATACCGATAATATGATATTTTATAATAACCAGAAATTTGGGTTAAAATCACAACATGAAATTTCAACCGTGTTAAGAAATATTAGTGAGTATAAACTTTATTACAAATCATCGAATATTGCAACAACAGCTGACACAACGTTTTTACACTGTTATATTGCGCATTTAAAAGCCAGTAATACATCAGCAGATTCAATTCAACGGAATCAAGAGGCGGTTACATTTAAAAATTATTTAGACTCAAAAAGCCAACCAGTAGAAAATATTTTACTCGGTGGAGATTTTAACCTTTATACAAGTGCTGAAGCTGCTTTTAATACTATTTTAAATGGTGGAAGTGTGACGTTGAAAGACCCAATTAATACTTCAGGAAATTGGCATTCTACGGGTTCTTTCGCATCGGTACATACTCAGAGTACTAGGATTAGTGCTTTGCCAGATGGTGGTTCTACTGGTGGAATGGACGATCGTTTTGACTTCATTTTTACTGGTAACGATGTAATACAGGGAACCAATCAAATGAAGTATATTCCCAACACGTATAAGGCATTGGGCAACGATGGGTTGCATTACAACAAATCCTTATTAGCAACTCCTACAAATAACTCAGTTCCCGCAAATGTATTAAGTGCATTGTATTATATGTCAGATCACTTGCCTGTAGTGATGAAAATGTTTTATACCGATGCAATAAGCATCAATGATGTTAAAGATGTTTCCTCTTGGAATGGTTATTTTACCAATAACAATTTTGTATTTAATTCTACAAAGAATGCCAATAAATTAGATGTTCAAGTATTTGATGTAGTTGGTAAAATTGTTCGTATAGCTAATTATTCTAATGTATATGAGTTTAACCTAAACTTTTCTTTTTTAAGAAGTGGATTGTATTTTGTACGAGTAATGGACAACTCCAAACAAAAAACTTTTAGAATAGTAAAACAATAATTCGACTATAAAACAACTATTTACTAATTTCGCTCGTCTAGTAATTGCACTAGTAAAATCAGAGTAACCTTTGAATATTTATAGCCAAAAACATCGATGGAAATTACTTCTAGCTGCATTAGCATTGCTAATTGTTGTGGGCTCATTATGGTATACCAATGTTTTAGTTAAAAAAATAGCTAGCGAAGAACGTGAGAAAGTTCGGCTGTGGGCTGAAGCAATTCAAAATAAAGCTAAATTGGTTAGCTACACTGGCGAATTATTTGATAAAATATCAAACGACGAACGGAAAAAAATAGAAATATGGGCAGAAGCAAGTAAACGTCTCATAATTTCTGAATATAACAATGATATTTCTTTTTATTTGGAAATAATATCTGGTAACACAACTATTCCAGTTATTGTTGTGGACGACAACAATAATATTGTTAACTATCGAAATTTTGATGAAGAAAAAGCTAAAAATCCTGAATATCTAAAAGCTGAATTAGAGAAAATAAAAACCTTAAACCATCCTATTGATTTAGACATAAAAATATCAAAAAATCAAATCTTAAAACAAAAGTTATATTATAAAGAATCAAAAATTTTTTCTGAATTAAAAGATGTGCTAGATAATTTAATTCAATCATTTATATCAGAAATAGTAGTTAATTCGGCATCTGTGCCAGTTATTTTTACGGATAGCACCCAACAACACATTATTGAATACGGAAACCTTGATATTACAAATGATAAGGATACCACTTATTTGCTTCAAACTATTAATGAAATGAGGGCTCAAAATAAGCCAATTGCAATAAGTATTGATAAAGAAACTACCGACTATATTTTTTATAAAGATTCAGAATTGCTTACTCAGTTAAAGTATTACCCATATTTACAATTCGGGATTATTGGTTTATTTTTAATTATAGCCTATTATTTGTTTAGTACATCACGAAAAGTCGAACAAAATCAAGTCTGGGTGGGTATGGCTAAAGAAACTGCTCATCAATTAGGCACACCGTTGTCTTCTTTAATGGCTTGGGTAGAATACTTAAAACTAAAAGATATTGATGAAAATACCATTACTGAACTTTCAAAAGACATTCATCGATTAGAAATTATTACAGAACGATTTTCAAAAATTGGTTCGTTGCCTAAGTTGGAAAGCGAGAACATTGTGGATGCATTGCGTCAAACCATTGATTACTTAAAAGCAAGAATTTCGAAAAATGTAACCATGGAGCTTAAAACCAATACTGATAATTTATTGGCAAAAGTAAATCCTTCATTATTTAGTTGGGTAATAGAAAACCTGATTAAGAATGCCGTGGATGCAATGAAAGGAGAGGGAAGTATTATGGTTACCATTACCGATCAATCGCAATTTGTGTATATTGATTTAGCAGATACGGGTTCTGGAATACCTCGTTCAAAACAAAAAACAATATTTGAGCCTGGATTTACAACCAAGCAGCGAGGATGGGGACTAGGATTGTCGCTCGCTAAGCGAATTATAGAAAATTACCATTCAGGTAAAATATTTGTAAAACAGTCCGACGCAATGGGCACCACCTTTAGAATTGTTTTGAATAAATAGTTTGTCAGGCATCTACATTCATATTCCTTTTTGCAAACAAAAATGCAGTTATTGTGATTTTCATTTTTCTACATCATTAAAAAATAAAACAGCATTAATTCAATCGATTGTTAAAGAAATTCAATTAAAGAGTCTCGGTTTTGATGAACAACTTACAACGATTTATTTTGGAGGAGGAACACCGTCTTTATTGAATAATGAAGAGTTATTAAGGATTGTTGAAGCGATTTACAAAAGTTATCAAGTTTCAAAAAAAATTGAATTTACGTTGGAATGTAACCCTGATGATTTGTCCAAACAAAAATTAATTGAATTAAAAAATGCAGGTGTAAATCGATTAAGTATTGGAACGCAATCTTTTTATGATGACGATTTACAATTTTTTAATCGGGCCCATACAGCAAATGAAGCAGAAAAATCAATTTTAATGAGTCAGGATATAGGCTTTGAAAACATTACCATTGATTTGATTTATGGCACACCCATTTTAACAGAAAAAAAATGGGAATATAATTTAAATAAAGTGGAAGCGTTAAAAATACCACATTTATCAGCATATTCATTAACTATTGAACCAAAAACAGCCATCAATCATCAGTTAAAAATTAAAAAAATTAAATTACCACCCGAAGAAGATGTAATTAAACAATTTAATACGTTGATGGATTTTGCCAATCAGTTAGGTATGATTCATTACGAAATCTCCAACTTCGCCAAAGAAGGTTTTTTTTCACAACACAATAGCAACTATTGGAGAGGCGAAAAGTATTTGGGAATAGGACCATCAGCACATAGTTTTTACAATAATAAAAGATGGTGGAATGTTTCCAATAACTCCAATTATATAAAAGCTATTCAAAACGAATTAACATTTTTTGAAGTGGAAAATATTGATGAACAAACAGCCTATAACGAATATGTTCTTACTCGATTACGAACTATTTGGGGTGTCGATTTGACTGATTTAAGTAAATCATTTAGTCCTAAATTCGTTACCTATTTTATCGATGAATCAAAAAAATATTTGAATTCAACTCATCTTCAAAAAAATAATCATGTAATTTCCTTGACCAAAAAAGGTATCGTTATAGCAGACAAAATTTCGAGCGATTTATTTTTTGTAGTATGAAAGCTGTAATAACTCATCAAAATAGAATATTTAACATTGATTTGTCTAAACCAATAGACCTTTCAATGCCATTAAAGGCTGATTCTTCTAACCCAACAGCTTGGTATGTTAAGCCACCAGAATTTACTTCCGTTATGGAAAATGGTTTTATTGGTGATGTTAATTTAGGTGGATCAGTAAATTTTAGAAACATATTTTTTAATCCACATGGACACGGCACTCACACCGAATGTGTTGGTCACATTAGTAAAGAATTTTATACGATTAATCAATGTTTGAAACAATTTTTTTGTTTAGCCAAATTGGTAAGTATATTACCATCTAATAAAGGCGAAGATAGGGTTATTACCTTGTCACAAATTAAACAAATTTGGGTTGCCAATTGTGCTGAAGCATTGATAATAAGAACATTGCCGAATAATCTTGACAAACTGTCGAAACAATATTCAACAACCAATCCAACATTTATTGAAGCAGAGGCCATTTTGTTTTTAATTAAAAATGGATTAAAGCATGTTTTAATTGACACGCCTTCTATCGATAAAGAAGAGGATGGCGGAAAATTATTAGCGCATCATGCCTTTTGGGAATATCCTGAAAACACGCAGGCTGATAGAACCATTACGGAGTTGATTTTTGTAGATGATAAAATTTTAGATGGAGAATATTTGTTGAATCTACAAATTGCACCATTTGAAAATGATGCATCACCTAGCAAACCCATTTTGTACAAAATATCACACTAATATTTTTCAGAAAAACCGTTTGTTTCAATTTTTTATTTTGATAAATTTGTCAATACAAAACAAAATTTTAATATGAAGCTAGATGCATTGGACTTAAGTATTCTTAAGAAACTACAAGAAAACGGTAAAATAACCAATTTACAATTGTCAAAAGATATTGGTTTGTCTCCAGCTCCAACCCTAGAAAGGGTAAAAAAGCTAGAGTCGAACGGATTTATTGAAAGTTACCATGCACTAGTTAATGAAGAGAAATTGGAACTTGGGATTGTTGCTTTTATGCAAATTTCTTTAATTCGTCAACGTGATAATGCAATCAATGATTTCGTGGCACAAATCCAAAAAATTGATGAAATTATGGAATGTTATAATGTAACAGGGCAAGCAGATTATCTGCTCAAAATAATGGTTAAGGACATAAAACAATTTGATGTGTTGGTAAAAGAAAAACTTTCACCAATTGAGCAAATATTAAATATGCATTCCATGATTGTTATTAATAAAGATAAATATTCAAAAGTATTACCCTATCCCTATAAATGAACATTGAAGATTTTCGAAATTACTGCATAATTAAAAAAGGCGTAACCGAAGAGTTTCCGTTTGACCAAAGTACGTTGGTATTTAAAGTAATGGGTAAAATCTTTTCGTTAACCGATGTTGATTTTTTTGAATCGGTTAATCTTAAGTGTAATCCTGAAAAGGCGATTGTATTACGTGAGAAATTTAATGGAGTTTTACCAGGATATCATATGAATAAAACCCATTGGAATACCGTATTAATAGATGCTGATGTTAGCGATAAATTATTATTACAATTAATTGACGATTCTTATAATCTGGTGGCGAGTAGTTTAACAATAAAATTAAAGGAGGAATTAGAAACATGTTAAAACGATTAATAGGCTTATTTTTACAGGGATTGCTTTACACTCTTCCAATAGTTGTAACGGTTTATATAGTAATTAGAGCAATAGTTTTTGTTGATGGGCTTATTCCAGTAAAAATACCAGGACTTGGATTAATAATCATTTTAATTTCATTTACTTTAATTGGGTATTTTGGAGGGAGGTTTATTACTCCAAACATTGTAAATTTCGACAAACTCCTTGATCGAATGCCACTTATAAAAATTGTTTATACTTCTATTAAGGATTTAATATCAGCATTTGTAGGGAAGAAAAAAAGGTTTACTGAACCGGTATTGGTTAAGATGGAAAGCAATGTTGAACGGCTTGGTTTTGTGACTCAACGCGATCTGTCCGATTTAGGAATTCCTGAAACTAAAATTGCAGTTTATATTCCATTTTCGTATGCAGTTACCGGAAATTTAATCATCGTACCCAAAGATTGTATTACGCCAGTAACAGGGAATTCATCCGATATCATGAAGTTTGTAATTTCGGGGGGAGTAACTGAGTTAGAAGAAAATGAGGAAGAGCAACAACCTAAATAGTTATTGATTGGCAAAAATAGTCAACACCAACATTCCTTTCGAAGTGTTTTGGTAATCTAGTTCAACTGATACTAAACCGTCCTTTCGGCTCCATTCATAAAGGTTATCATTGTCTTTCGGACTTCCAAAGTTGGGATTGTTTTGAAATACCGCTTTTATTTCGTCTAAAACTAATTTAGTATTTTCTTCTGAAGCAAAATAAGTGTCTAAACCTACTTCATAACACCCTGCATCATCAAACAAATAAGTAGCTTTAAATGAATCGTTATCACCCAACGGGTATTCAAATTCTAAATAATTCTCATCTTCTTTTACTAAAAACGATTTTTTTTCTGATTTTCTAATTTCAGTTAGTGTTTTATTTAAGTCCGAAACTCGTTCTTGAATGGTTTTGATTTTAGACATTTGTTCAAAATAAGAGCCATTTCCAGAACAAGAAATCATTAATAAGAGTAGAATAGAGTAAGATAATCCAATATTTTTTTTCATTGCAAATTAAATCTAAAAACAATTCAAAGGTACTGCTAAACCATGGGTTAATTTTAAAACGACGATAAAATATTTTTCTTACTATTTCACTTACTTTTGGCAAAATGTTGGTAAAGTATAAATATTTTATTTGGTTACACCTAGTTGTCCTAATTTTTGGTTTTACAGGAATCTTAGGAAAGCTTATACATGCTCAATCGTATTTGTTGGTTGGGTATAGAATTGGCATTGCCTTAATTACCTTATGGGTTTATTTTTTAATAACTAAACATTCGCTAAAAATTACCTCAAAATTGTTGATGAAAATACTTTTTGTGGGTGTGGTTATAGCAATTCATTGGATTACGTTTTTCGAGGCAATTAAACAATCTAATGTGTCCGTTGCTCTGGTTTGTTTTTCAAGCAGCACACTTTTTACATCTATCATTGAACCATTCTATTTTAAACGGAGAATTAAACCTTATGAATTACTTTTTGGGTTATTAATTATTGTTGGGCTTTATTTTATTTTTAGCTTCGAATTTAAATATTTAACAGGAATGTTGTTGAGCTTTGGCTCTGCCGCTTTAGCATCTTGGTTCACGGTATTAAATGGGCTTTTAATTAAAGACGCCAATTCAAAAACTATAACGTTTTATGAATTACTTAGCGCCTTTACGGTAGTACTAATTTTGTTGATGGTACAAAATGGAATAGCATTTGAAAAATATCAAATTTCCATTTCTGATTTTAAATGGTTATTAATTTTAGGCACCATTTGCACTGCTTTCGCTTTCATGGTAAGTGTTGAGGTAATGAAAAAAATCTCGCCATATACGGTTACTATAACTGTAAATTTAGAACCTCTCTATTCAATTTTATTAGCATTAGTAATTTGGCCTGATACTGAAACAATGAGCTATGGATTTTATTTGGGCACGAGCATTGTATTATTTACCATTTTTTTTAATGCCTATTATAAAAGCAAAGAATCGAAATCTAAATTGCTAAAAAATTAGCAATCATTTCTTTGCCATATTCAGTTAACACGGATTCCGGGTGAAATTGAACACCGTAAACCTGATAAGATTTATGTTTTATTGACATAATAGAGTTGTTCTTATCTTCAGAGGTAATGCTCAGCACTTTTGGAAAATTTTTGCTAGAAACGGTCCAACTATGATACCTTCCTACTTGAATATTATTTGGTACATTCAAAAATATAGGATCGTTTATATCTATAATTTTTAAGCTTGATGATATGCCATGGTAAACATTTTCCATATTTAACAGTTTTGCGCCATAAACTTCACCTATTGCCTGCATTCCCAAACAAACGCCTAAAATTTTTTTTGTAGGTCCAAAATGTTCAACAACCGATTCAATTATACCAGCATCTTTTGGTAAACCCGGTCCAGGGGAAATAATTATAGTGTCATATTTCGATACTTTTTTTAAAGATAGTTGATCATTTCTAATGACATCTATTTTCTTATTGGTTACACCTTCTATGTAATGAACAAGGTTAAAAGTAAAAGAATCGTAATTATCAATAAGTAAAATAGTTTCCATATTCAATATTTAAAGGCAAAAGTAATTGATCTAAAACAAATATTTAACCTTGTTTGAATCGAATAAATAAGTGGCTTCATATCATAATAATAATGGTTGAAAAGCTAATTAAAAAGAGTTAATCGAAATTATTAAAAAAAAAGATGCGTATTTTTTAAAATTATATACATTTGTTCTTCCTTTTGTATGTAGAATTTAAAACTTAAAATATATAAAAAATGTCAAGTTACAAAAAAGAAGTTGATGCATTTATGGCCCCTTTAAAAGAAAAGCTTAGCCATGAAAAAGAATTTTTACAAGCAGTAGAAGAAGTAGCAGAAACCGTTATTCCTTATATTGATAAACATCCAAAATATAAAGAAGCAAAAATATTGGAAAGAATGACTCTTCCAGAAAGAGCAATCAGTTATAGAGTGCCTTGGATGGATGATAAAGGAAAATTTCAATACAACACAGGTTACAGGGTTCAAATGAATAGTGCTATCGGACCATATAAAGGCGGAATGCGTTTTCATCCAACTGTAAATCTTAGTGTGATGAAATTTTTAGCGTTTGAACAAACTTTAAAAAACAGTTTAACTTCATTGCCAATGGGTGGTGGTAAGGGGGGCTCTGATTTTGACCCTCGTGGAAAATCCGACAATGAAATTATGCGTTTTTGCCAAAGTTTAATGACGGAATTATTTAGACACATTGGCGCTGATACTGATGTTCCTGCTGGAGATATAGGTGTAGGAGCAAGAGAAGTAGGCTATATGTTTGGTCAATACAAAAGATTAGCAAATAGATTTACTGGTGTTATTACTGGTAAAGGATTGGCATTTGGGGGTTCGTTAGTTCGTCCAGAAGCAACTGGTTTTGGTGCAGTTTATTTTACACAAGAGGTGTTAAAAAATGTTGGTGAAACTATTAAAGGAAAAACAGTTTCTGTTTCGGGTTTTGGTAATGTTGCATGGGGAGTTGTAAAAAAATTAGACGAATTAGGTGCAAAAGTAGTTACCATTTCAGGTCCTGATGGTTATGTTTATGACGAAAAAGGAATTAGCGGTAAAAAAATTGATTTTATGCTTGAAATGAGAGCCAGTGGTAAAGATAACGTAAAAGTTTTTGCTGATAAATTTGGTGTTGAGTTTCATGCTGGAAAAAAACCATGGGGTGTAAAAGTAGATATTGCAATGCCATGCGCAACTCAAAATGAAATTAACGAAGCTGATGCTAAAGATTTGATTAAAAATGGAGTTCATTTTGTATCTGAAGTGGCTAATATGCCAACTACATTGCCAGCATATAAACTATTAAAAGAAGCTGGAATTATATTTGCTCCAGGTAAAGCAGTAAATGCTGGTGGTGTTGCTACATCTGGTTTAGAGATGTCACAAAACTCAATGCGTTTGTCATGGACAGCTAAAGAAGTGGATGAACAACTTCATGATATCATGATTAAAATTCACAGAAGTTGTGTTCAATATGGATATGATAAGAAAGAAGGTAAAGTGGATTATGTTAAAGGTGCAAACATTGCTGGATTTGTTAAAGTAGCAGATGCAATGTTAGAACAAGGGTTAGTTTAATTCAAGAACATAGAAGTAAAGTAAAAAGCCTAGCATTTTGTTAGGCTTTTTTCATTTGTAATCGGAATTATAAATAATGAATCAAATATTTTTTGTCATAAAAATTTGTATTCTCGATACAAATTTCACTCATTTCAATCGTGAAATTCACTCGAATTGACAAATTTTCTTACAAATGCACAACGGGTAATCTAAATAGTTAAGTTAAGTTTGTTTTTTAAAATAAGAAAATATGTACGGGAAATTACAACAAGACCTTAGTGAAGAATTAAAAAAAATTGAAGAAGCTGGGTTGTTCAAAAAAGAACGAATCATTACATCGCCAATGGGAGCTCAAGTTAAAGTGAATACTGGTGAAGATGTGATTATAATGTGTGCAAATAATTATTTAGGCTTGTCATCTCATCCAAAAGTAATTGAAGCAGCTAAAAATGCATTAGATACTCACGGATATGGAATGTCATCAGTGCGTTTTATTTGTGGCACACAAGACATACATAAGGCTTTGGAAAGTAAAATTTCTGAATTTCTTAGAATGGAAGATACCATATTGTATGCAGCTGCTTTTGATGCAAATGGTGGTGTTTTTGAACCACTTTTTGGTGAAAATGACGCAATTATTTCCGACGAACTCAATCACGCATCGATTATCGATGGAGTTAGATTGTGCAAGGCAGAACGATATCGTTATAAAAATAGCGACATGAACGATTTGGAGGAACAATTAAAAAAATCGCAGGCACAACGAAACAGAATAATTGTTACCGATGGAGTTTTTTCAATGGATGGTTATGTGGCAAAACTGGACAAAATATGTGATTTAGCTGAAAAATATAATGCCATGGTTATGGTTGATGATTCTCATGCGACAGGTTTTATTGGAAAAACAGGAAGAGGAACTCACGAGTATAATAATGTAATGGGTAGAGTTGACATTATTACTTCTACCTTAGGTAAAGCATTAGGAGGGGCAATGGGAGGTTTTACTTCGGGTAAAAAAGAAATTATTGATATGCTTCGACAACGTTCCAGGCCATATCTGTTTTCTAATTCATTATCGCCAGTAATTGTAGGGGCTGCGTTGGAGGTGTTTAATATACTTACTTCTAGCACTGAACTACGTGATAAATTAGCTTCAAATATTGACTATTTTAAAGCTGGTTTAAGAAACATTGGTTTAGAATTTAGAGATGGTGAATCTGCAATTGTTCCAGTTATGCTTTATGATGCAAAACTTGCTCAGATTTTTGCAGATAAATTGCTTAAAGAAGGCGTTTACGCTGTAGGTTTCTTTTATCCTGTAGTTCCTAAAGATTTGGCCAGAATTAGAGTTCAAATTTCTGCGGCACACAATCAACAACAATTAGACAAGGCCCTAACTGCATTCAAAAAAATTGGAAAAGAACTGGGTGTTATTAAGTAAAAAACATAGCTATTTAATAAAAAAGAAAGGCTGTTAATATTAACAGCTTTTTTTTTTACAAGTCAAAGTCAGGTTCAGCTGCTTTAACATATGATTTCTTTTTAGGTTTAATTTTTTTAACAAATAATACATCAATTAATTCATCATCTGCAGTTACCATAGTCCGACTCATGCCATTAATTATAGTAATCACTTGGTTTGGGTATCTGAATTTTTTATCAACTCTTTCGTAAGTTTTGTCTTCAAATTTTAGAAATAATTCATCAGGGTTAATAGTGCCACCTTTTACAGTTACTTTCCCGTAGAAACAATCTGCCATACTTCCTTTTCTGAAGGTAATTATCACATCGTCGTAGGTTCCATCTTCAATAGGAATAGCACCTCTTTTTTCAAAAATTTCAGCATATTTTTGGTAACAGGTTACTTGTGTTTCGTCAGCGTTTTGGGCAAATGTTAAAACAGTTAAAGTTGAAAATAACAAGCCTAGTAAAATCTTTTTCATAAGTTAAGTTCTTAAAACAATGTATAAAAATAAATATACTTTATTTATTATCTAAATTTGGACATCATATTTTTCAATTATTAATACAAATTTCTAATAAATGAGCAAAAACGACATCAAAAATAATTTTTTAGAAGCGAAACAACTATTAGACCAATTTTTGTTAGAGGACAATAATATGGTTAAAATTGCGGATGCAGGGAATTTGATGGTACAATCGTTGTCTCAAGGTGGTAAAATTATTTCGTGTGGAAATGGTGGTTCTATGTGTGATGCGATGCATTTTGCAGAAGAATTGACCGGTCGATTTAGAGAAAATAGAAAAGCAATACCAGCTTTGTCAATATCCGATCCGTCACATATATCATGTGTAGGGAATGATTATGGTTTTGATGAAATTTTTTCAAGATATATCGACGCCATTGGAAATACTGGTGATGTGTTGTTGGCTATAAGTACAAGTGGTAATTCAAAAAATGTGTTGAAAGCGGTGGAGTCTGCTAAAAAAAAGCAAATGAAAGTTGTCGCCTTAACTGGTAAAGACGGCGGTGCATTGGCCTCAATTTGTGAGGTAGAAATTCGTGCACCATTCTCAAAATATGCAGATAGAGCTCAAGAAATTCATATTAAAGTCATCCATTCACTCATTCATTATATAGAGCAAAATTTACATTAGCTTATGTTGGTAAAAACCTTTGGAAGTGCTGTTGTAGGTGTTGATGCAATTACTATTACTGTTGAGGTAAATGTTGACCGAGGAATTAAATTTTTTATGGTTGGTTTGCCCGATAACGCTGTAAAAGAAAGTCAACATCGTATTGAATCGGCTTTGAAAAATGTGGGTTATAAAATGCCCGGGAAAAAAGTTGTAGTAAATATGGCACCAGCTGATATTCGCAAGGAAGGTTCTGCTTACGATTTAACCATTGCTACTGGAATATTAGCAGCTTCGGGCCAAATGAATGATGAAAAAATTGGTGATTATGTGGTAATGGGCGAGCTTTCCTTAGATGGAGGTTTACAGCCTATTAAAGGAGCGTTACCTATTGCAATTCAAGCTAGGAAAGAAGGGTTTAAAGGGTTTATTCTGCCCAAATCAAACGCCCGAGAGGCTGCAATTGTAGATGAAATTGATGTGTATGGAATCGAGAATATTAAGGAACTAATTGATTTTTTTAATGGTGAAACAATTCTTGAAAAAACGATAATTGACACCCGAAAAGAATTTTATGAAAACCTCACCAAAGTAGAATTCGATTTTTTAGATGTTAAAGGACAAGAAAACATAAAGCGTGCACTTGAAATTGCTGCAGCTGGTGGTCATAATGTGATCCTAATTGGACCACCTGGTGCCGGTAAAACCATGTTAGCAAAACGATTGCCTACAATTTTACCTCCTCTTTCACTTAATGAAGCCTTAGAAACCACAAAAATCCATTCGGTGGGAGGTAAATTATCTGCTGATACATCATTAATTAGCGTTAGACCTTTTAGAAGTCCTCATCATACCATTTCAGATGTTGCTTTAGTAGGTGGCGGTGGTTTTCCTCAACCAGGAGAAATATCGTTAGCTCATAATGGAGTGTTGTTTTTAGACGAATTGCCTGAATTTAAAAGAACCGTTTTAGAAGTATTACGTCAACCCTTAGAAGACCGTCGAGTTTCCATTTCAAGAGCTAAATTTACTGTTGATTATCCTGCCAGCTTCATGCTTGTAGCCTCAATGAATCCTTGCCCGTGTGGGTTTTATAATCATCCTGAGAAAGAATGCGTGTGTTCACCAGGCGTGGTGCAAAAATATTTAAGTAAAATATCAGGACCATTATTAGATAGAATTGATTTGCATGTTGAAGTTACTCCTGTTACCTTTAATGAATTAACTAAACAAGAAAACAAAGGAGAAAGTAGTCATCAAATTCGTGAACGGGTAATTAAAGCAAGGGAAATTCAGGCTAAACGGTTTGAAAATAACAAAGGCATTTATGCCAATGCCCAAATGACTTCAAAACAACTTCGAGAAATTTGCGTAATCGATGAGGTTGGAAATGCATTGTTAAAAACAGCAATGGACAAATTAGGATTATCTGCAAGAGCATACGATAGAATTTTAAAAGTGGCTAGAACTATTGCAGATTTAGATAATGCTAAGAACATAGAATCCAATCATTTGGCTGAAGCCATTCAGTTTAGAAGTTTAGACAGAGAAGGTTGGGCAGGGTAATTAACGTACAAATTTCGTTAAAATAATATAGCCCAAAATAACTCCAAAAATGGTAATCAATACCCAATATGTTCCTTTAAATAGGGATTTGTTTTTTTTCTGGTCTAAGTAAAATTGGTAACCTACAATTGCAATAAAGGCAATAATAAAAAGTGAAGCAAATATTTTTTGTCCGTCAGAAAACATGATTAAAATTTAAAGTAGACAAAAGTACGACCAAAATTTTTGCTATCTTTCTCTATTCGATGATATTTGGCTTTTATTTCTGGAAGATTTAAAAAGCGAATCACTCTCTTTTTTAGTTGCCCACTGCCCTTTCCATGAATAATCTCTAAGGTAGTAATTTTCGAGCTTATTGCATCAAAAAAAGCATCGTTCAACGATGCTTCAATTTTATTGGACTGGTTAAAAATGTCATGTAAATCTAACGTGATTTTTGCCATAAACAACCATTAACCAGCTTTAGATTCAGTAACAAACCAATTGTCGTTTTCTTTTTTCAGATTTACATTTATTGCAATTTTTTCATTTTTTCTAAAAGTTGCTTTAATCGTAACCTGATTGTCAGTAAAGTCCATTATTTCAAAAACGAAATAACTATCTAAACTTCCCTGGTAAATACTTCTAAAAGTTTCAATTTCATCATATGTCATCACCTTTACACGTTTGTTGAATTTAAAAACGATTAGATTGTTAGGAATTTTGTCATCATTAATGATAATAATTGGGGTTTGACCATTTTTTTCATCCTCGTTAAAGTAATCTTTAAGAGCGTGAAGATCTAACGTTTTTTGTATTACCGTATTAATATCTTTTGCAGTTTGAGCAAAAGACACTTGACCAAAAAACGATAGTGGTAGAAAAATGGCTAATAATAGGGCTAACTTTTTCATAACTTTAATTTTTAAGACACTTTAATTTATACGTTTCAGATAAGGTTTCGTTGCGTAAACTCATGTATAATTGTTGTGAATATACGATATTTTTAATTATCAATAACAATGCCATTCAAATTTATTTCACCTACTAGACTAGCAACAAAGTTATTTATTTTTGGCAACGTATTTGTATAAAATTCTGATAATATTGTATATTTTTACTTTTATAAACTAAATAACAAATAATATGAAAAACAAGGGTTTAAACTATTTACTGTTTTTTGTAGCAATTATTTCTATTGTTGCAACATCATGTAAAAAAGATGAAAAAAAGAAGGATATTGTTGATAACGAAACAAATACCGCTCTTGATAATGCTGTTGCTCAAAACTTTTTTGATGACATGAAGAAAGTTGTTGAAGAAGCTGCTGACGATGAAGGAAAATCTACTATGAAAATAGGATATTCGTTTGGCTCATGTGCAACAGTAAGTATTACACCAGCTTGGATTGATACCACTACATGGCCAAAAATAATGACTATCGATTTTGGCACAAGCAATTGTTTGGGTAGTGATGGCGTAAATAGACGAGGAAAACTTGTTGTTACTTTAACGGATAGATACAGAAATACGGGAAGTATATTAACTATTCAACCTCAAACTTACTATGTAAATGACCACTTAATTGAAGGAACAAAAACCATTACCAATAATGGTAGAAATTCTTCCAACAATTTATCATTTACTGTAAAAGTAACGGGTGGAAAAGTAACATTCCCTACAGGTGAATCAACTACCTGGAACTCTACAAGAACCATAGAATGGATTGCTGGTGAATCTACCACATGGTTTTCTAATGGTTTAGCAGGCATTTTTGATGATGTATATTTAATTACAGGTTCAGCAAATGGAGTTAGTAGATCTGGATTAGCATACACCGTTAATATCACATCGGCATTAAGAAAAGAGTTAAGTTGTAGATGGATTGTGAGTGGCTCGTTAGATATTATTCCAAGTGGGTTACTTACAAGAAGTGTTAATTATGGCTCTGGTGCTTGTGATGCAACAGTAACTGTTACTATTGCAGGCAACACATTTACTGTTGTAATGAGCTAATTTTTAAAAAAATAGTTGAATTGAAGAGGGTGTCCAAAAAGGCATCCTCTTTTTTTATGCAACAAATTTTAATTTGT
>JAVHRO010000035.1:0-19852 GCA_036171675.1 Vicingus sp.
ACAAATTAAAATTTGTTGCATAAAAAAAGAGGATGCCTTTTTGGACACCCTCTTTAAACTTAATCGAAAACTTAATTTACTAAAACTAATCAATAACCAAAATCTTAATTTGCAACTGGTCCAACAGCTCCATCAATAACTGGAGTAGTTTTTGGTGCAATTATATTTCCTTTTATTCTTAACACTTTTGTAGTTTCAGATGCATTAGAAGTAATGGTAACAGATTTATTAATAGCACCTAAACGTTTAGTGTCATATTTAACTTTAATTGAAGAGCTTTCACCCGGTTTAATAGGTTCTTTTGGCCATGTTGGAACAGTGCAACCACAACTTCCAACAGCATTAGAAATAATTAAAGGTTCTTTACCTGTATTTTTGAATTTAAACTCTCTCATTCCATCAGCACCTTGTTCAATGGTACCATAATCAACAACATCAGTTTCGAATGATGCAACAGCAGCATTTGGGTTAACAATAACAGCGTTATCAGTTTTTGTTTCTTGAGCTTGTACATGGATGCTGAATATTGTTAAAACAGCAACTCCAACAGATAGTAATATTTTTTTCATAATGAATTTTTTAAAAATTAATTAATCAAAGTTAGATTAGTTTTTAATAGTTGAAATAGAATTAACACTTCTTTAACAAAAATCTTTTTTATGGTTTATTTCTTGTTAATGTTGTCTGATTATGTTAAAAGCTATATTAGGTATTCTGAATTTAAATCAGGAATTCTAATATTTTTAAATCCTACTTCTTCCAATTTTTTACGATATTCTAATTGTACCTCTAATTCGCCATGAACCAAAAATAGTTCTTTAACGTTGGATGGGTCGTGCATGGTTAAGAAATCTATCATCTCTTTATAATCACCGTGTGCACTGTATTCGTCCATAATTTTGATAGTTGCTTTTACTTCATAGTCATCGCCATAAATTTTAACTGTTTTTGCTCCATTGGCAATACGATGCCCTAACGTTTGTGGTGAACAATATCCTACCACTAAAATGGTGTTATTTGGGTCTGAAATATTATTCGCTAAATGATGTAAAATACGTCCTGCTTCCATCATACCTGAAGCTGATATTATTACACAAGGCTCTAATTTTTGATTCAGTTCTTTTGATTCTTCAACATCGGTAATATAATGTAGTCTGTTAAATCCAAAAGGGTCAGAATCAATTTTCATATAATTAAGGATGCTTTGATTGTAACATTCGGGATGTTTTTTTAATATTTCCGTTGCGTTGGTTGATAACGGACTATCCACATAAACATCAATTGGAGGGAGTTGTCCATTATGTTCTAACTGGTCTAAAGCATAAACAATTTCCTGAGTTCTTCCTACACTGAAAGCGGGGATAATAAGTTTTCCTTTCTTTACTACACAAGTATCATAAACAATTTCCAATAATTTTTTTTCACTATTTATGGTATTGGCATGAAGTCTATTACCATAAGTTGATTCCGTAATGATATAATCAGCAACTTCGTATGGTTTAGGACTTTTAATTATTTTATGGTGTGGTCGCCCAATATCGCCAGTATAACACAAACGATGAACTTTGCCCTTTTCCTTTATTTTTAAATTAACAGCTCCAGCCCCTAAAATATGACCAATTAATGTAAAACAAAGTTCTATCTCGTCATCTATTTTTAACCAAGTTTCATATTTAACCCCGACAAAATGATTTAATGAAGCAAGGGCATCTTCGGTAGTATAAAGAGGCTCAATGGGTTCTAAATTTTTCTGAAAACGAGCTTTGTTAATGTACTTTACATCTGCTTCTTGAATATGGGCACTATCTACCAACATAATGTCGCACAAATCTTTGGTGGCATTGGTACAATAAATTTTCCCTTTAAATCCTTTTTTAACAATATAGGGTATGGCTCCCGAATGATCTATATGTGCATGAGAAAGAATACAATAATCAATTTTTGAAGGGTCGAAATTTAGGTTTTTGTTATAGTTCGATTCAACGGCATCTTTTCCTTGATATAAGCCACAATCTAACAAAATAGTTTTTCCGGAGTACAAAGTTATTAGGTGTTTACTACCGGTTACTGTTCTTGCAGCACCTTTAAATTCAATTCTCATAGACCATTTTTCTATAAAATTAAGCCGATTAATTCGAATAATTGAATTTGACAACCATTAACCAATATTAAATGTTGTAATTTTGGATAAAATATTAGCCAAATGAAATTAGATATTTTAGCCATTGGTGCCCATCCTGATGATGTGGAATTAAGCTGTTCAGGAACAATTTTAAAACATATTGCTCACGGTAAAAAAGTAGGAATTTTAGATTTAACTATTGGCGAATTAGGGTCAAGAGGAAGTGGAGCATTACGATTAATTGAGGCGGATAAATCTGCAACAGTATTGGGTGTTTTGATTCGAGAAAATATTAAGTTGACTGATGGCTTTTTTCGTAATTCTAAAGAAAGTCAACTCGAAATCATTAAAATTATCAGAAAATATCAACCTGATGTGGTATTGGCAAATGCTGTAAAAGATCGACATCCAGATCATGGAAGAGCAGCTAAGTTAATTTCTGAGGCTTGTTTTTATTCGGGGTTAGTTAAAATTGAAACTGAGCTATTCAACCAAAAACAATTGCATTGGAGACCTAAAGCGGTATATCATTATATTCAAGACCGATTTATGAATCCTGATTTTGTGGTGGATATTACAGATTTTGTAGACAAAAAAATTGAAGCCATTCAATGCTTTGGGTCTCAGTTTTACGATCCATCATCTTCAGAGCCCAAAACACCCATTAGTGGTGAAGATTTTTTTGAGTTTATAAAGGCTCGAATGATGCAATTTGGTCGAGAAATAGGCGTCAAGTACGCCGAAGGTTTTACTACTGAGCGTTATATTGGAGTTGATGACCTTATGGGGTTAAAATAATCAATCTAATGGTTATTTTATAGTACAATTTTTTCTTGTTTTCCTAAAAATTTTGGTTGGGTTTGCAATAAATATACGTCAACCATGGCTATAGCTCTTGCAAAATATTCTCTCACAGTAGTTTTAATTGAATATTGTTGAGTTGGACTTTTTGCGGCAAAACCAATTGCGTTAATGTGAAACTTTTCGGCAATAAACAAGGCTCGTTCAATATGAAATTTTTGTGATACAATTATAAAATAATCTTGCCCGAAAACTTTTTTGCAACGAACTACCGAATCTAAGGTTCTAAAGCCTGCAAAATCTAAGGTTATAGCTTCGATAGGAATTCCCTCTTTAACCAATGCTCTTCTCATTTCTCGCGGTTCGTTGTATTCGCTTAAACTGTTGTCACCACTTACTATAATATGCCGAATTTTCCCTGAATTATAAAGACGAACAGCTGCTTTTATTCTGTATTGAAAATATAAATTATTTTGTCCAGTTGTACTGTATCTACTAGTTCCTAAAAGCAATGCTACATTTGAATAGGGCACCTTTTCAATGGTTGAAAATATTCTGTTGTTGGTGGTAGATTCAATGTAAATATTTGATGCAACAACAAAAACAGTTGTAAAGCAAAACCAAATAATGATCCACTTGTTAAGTACAATTTTTTTTATGAATAATAAAGCTTTCAAAAATTTTGATTAGGATAAAAATAAATCCATTAGTACAAAGATAGAAAATACTATGCTAGCAATACCATTGGTGGTAAAAAATGCTAAGGATACCTTACTTATATCATTAGGTTTTACAATGAGATGTTGATAGATTAACAATCCAATAAAAATACAAGTACCAATCCAATACAACCAATTAAAAGTAGCATAATAACCTGCAAATAAAATTAATAATGCAGTTAAAATATGTAATAGGTTAGATAGTGTTAATGCATTTTTTTTTCCTAATAAAACAGGAATAGAATGTAATTGTTGTGTTTTATCAAATTCTTCATCTTGCAAAGCGTAAATAATATCAAAACCACTTACCCAAAACAATACCGCAAAAGAGAAGAATAAGGGTAACCACGCAAATACTCCTGTTACTGCTAAATATGCGCCGATTGGAGCTAACGACAAACCAAGTCCCAATACCAAGTGACATAGTGCTGTAAATCGTTTGGTTAAACTATAACCTAAAACAACAATTAATGCCACAGGTGATAAATAAAAACAAATTGGATTGATAAAATAAGTAGTGGCAACAAACAACATGCAATTCAATAGTACAAAAAACAACGCCGAACTTGGTTTTATTGTTCCATTCGGAATTTCTCGGACTTTAGCTGTTCGTTCGTTTTTTTTATCTATTTCTCTATCAATATATCGGTTAAAAGCCATTGCAGCACTTCGGGCAAACACCATACACAATAATACATATACAAATAACAACCAGCTAATTGAAGAATTGGTTTGTGTTACGCCCAGAAAAAACCCAATAACTGCAAACGGTAATGCAAAAATAGTGTGACTAAATTTTACTAACGATAGGTAATTTGAAAATGAAGGCATTTTATAGTAAATTGTTGCATTGCAAAGTTAATAATAGTCTTTAATTAATAATTTACATTTTCATATAAAGTTGAACTAGACTTTTTTAACTTTGCAACCTTTAAACTTTAAACTTTATTAACTTTCAACATTATAACTGTTATGAGCGACGATAAAAAAGTAATTTTTTCCATGACCAAGGTGAGTAAAACCATACCTTCAGGAAAAACCATTATCAAAGACATTTATTTATCCTTTTTCTATGGTGCTAAAATTGGAATCATTGGATTAAACGGCTCGGGTAAATCTACCATCATGAAAATTATTGCTGGTGTTGATAAATCGTATCAAGGCGATGTTACTTTTTCACCAGGCTATAAGGTAGGTTATTTAGAGCAAGAACCTCAGTTAGATGAAACTAAAACGGTTAAAGAAATTGTGTCGGAAGGTGTTCAAGAAACTGTTGATGTGTTGGCCGAATATGAAGCCATAAACCTTCAATTTGGGGAGCCAGAAGTGTATGAAAATCCTGATAAAATGGATGAACTCATGAAACGTCAAGCTACTTTACAAGATAAAATTGACCAACTTGATGCGTGGGAACTCGATACCAAATTGGCTAGAGCCATGGATGCATTAAACTGTCCACCCGAAGAAGCATTGGTTAAAAACTTATCGGGTGGTGAACGCCGCCGAGTAGCACTTTGCCGATTACTCTTAAAACAACCTGAAATATTATTGCTCGATGAACCAACCAATCATTTAGACACCGAATCGGTGTATTGGTTAGAACAACATTTAAAACAATATCCTGGAACCGTTATTGCGGTTACCCACGACCGTTATTTTCTAGATAATGTTGCCGGTTGGATTTTAGAATTGGATAGAGGAGAAGGTATTCCCTGGAAAGGAAATTATACTTCTTGGTTAGAGCAAAAATCGAATCGTTTGGCACAAGAAGAAAAAACAGAGAGCAAACGAAGAAAAATATTAGAACGAGAGTTGGAATGGTCGAGAATGAACGCTAAAGGCCGACAAGCAAAATCGAAAGCTCGTTTAAGTAATTACGATAAACTGTTAAGTGAAGATTCGAAAGAAAAAGAAGCCAAATTGGAATTGTTTATTCCTAACGGACCACGTTTAGGAAATGAAGTAATTGATGCTAATCAAATTTTAAAAGCCTTTGGCGATAAATTGTTGTACGAAAACCTTTCTTTCACACTTCCTCCAGCATCTATTGTTGGTATTATCGGTCCGAATGGTGCGGGTAAAACTACGCTGTTTAAGTTGATAATGGGCGAAGAAAAAACCGATGCTGGAACATTTAAAGTGGGTGAAACGGTTAAATTGGGTTACATTGACCAATCTCATGCCAATTTAGACCCTAACAAAACCATTTTTGAAGCGTTCTCAGACGGAAATGAAGTGATGGATTTTGGTGGAAGAACCATTAATTCAAGAGCTTATCTTTCAAAATTCAACTTTGCTGGTGGTGACCAAAGTAAGAAAGTTGGAGTGCTTTCGGGTGGTGAAAAAAACCGTTTGCACCTTGCAATGACCATGAAATTAGAAGCCAACGTATTGTTGCTCGATGAGCCAACCAACGATTTAGATGTAAATGCTATCAGAGCACTTGAAGAAGGTATTGAAAGTTTTGCAGGTTCGGCCGTTATTATTTCGCACGATAGATGGTTTTTAGACCGTATTTGTACACACATTTTGGCTTTCGAAGGCAATTCTGAAGTGTATTTCTTTGAAGGTTCGTACTCCGAATATGAAGAAAACAGAAAGAAACGTTTAGGTACAGAACCACAACGATTTAAGTATAAAAAATTAGTTAAGTAATAATGAGTCATAAACCAAGTATACCAAAAGGAACAAGAGATTTTTCGCCAATTGAAATGGTTCGAAGAAACTATATTTTCGATACCATAAAAAAATCGTTTAAAAAATATGGTTTTCAGCAAATAGAAACTCCTGCCATGGAAAACCTAGAGACATTGGTCGGAACTGGTGGCGATGAAAGTGATAAATTAATTTTTAAGATTTTAAACAGTGGCGATTATTTGTCGAAAGTTGATGAACACAAACTCAGCACTAGAAACTCTTCACTCATCACTTCAAGTATTTCTGAAAAAGCTCTTCACTACGATTTAACCGTTCCATTTGCTCGCTATGTGGTACAAAACCAAAACGACATTACCTTTCCGTTTCGTCGATTTCAAATACAGCCTGTTTGGCGTGCCGACCGACCACAAAAGGGACGTTACCGAGAATTTTACCAATGCGATGCCGATATTATTGGTTCCGATTCGTTGCTCAACGAAGTGGATTTAATAAAAATGATTGACGATGTTTTTACGGAATTGTTTCAAGGTAAATTAAATTATACGGTTTCAATAAACAATAGAAAAATATTACAAGGAATTATTGAGTCTGTAGGTTTACATGATAAATTTGAACAAATTGTGGTAGCTATTGATAAGTTTGATAAAATTGGTACAAATGGAGTTTTAAAAGAGTTGAAAAGCTTAGGAATTTCTCTTGAAGAAGGAAATAGATTATTGCCACTTATTGTCATTGATGGAGCGAGAAGTGACATGAAAATTATTTTGCCAAATATAAATGAACTCGAATTAGAGAAAAGTTTAGTGTCTAATTTTAATAAGCATATTGGAAATACTTTTAACGGTCAAAAAGGAATAGAAGAATTAGAGTTTATCTTTGAAAATTTACATAAACTAGGTATAAAAACTGCTAACATAAAATTCGACCCAACGTTAGCTCGTGGTTTAGGTTATTATACAGGAACCATTATAGAGGTAAAAGTGGATAATTTTCCAAGCATAACTGGTGGTGGGCGTTATGATGATTTAACGGGTAAATTTGGTTTAAAAAATGTTTCAGGTGTAGGTATTTCATTTGGTGCCGATCGTATTTACGATGTTTTATTAGACAATAATTTATACCCCAAATTTGAAGGAGATTCTACCAAGGTGTTGTTTACCAGACAAAGTGAAGAGGATGAAGTTCGTTTTTTACCTATGCTTTTTCACTTAAGAGATTTAGGAATCAATGCTGAATTTTATACCGAACAAGCCAAATGGCAAAAACAAATCATTTTTGCAGAAAAAAAAGGAATAAAATTTATTGTTTCTTCCAACCAAAGTGGTGAACTATTTGTTAAAGAAATGGCTGGTTCAGAGAAAAAACCATTTTTATCGGTAGAAGAATTAATAACGCTAATAAAATAATAAACGTCATTGCGAACGAAATAAAATGGAGTGAAGCAATCTGCTTTTAAAAAGATTGCTTCGTGCCTCGCAATGACGATAAGAATAAAATAAGATGACCCACGAAATCAACAAAAACTGGCTAACGCTCGAAATTATCGACGATATTTTGGCTAACAATAAAAAGTTAGCATTGTCAACCGATTCAACAACAGCCATTGTAAAATGCAGAACGTATTTGGACGAAAAAATGGCTCATCACGACAAACCGATTTATGGAATTAATACTGGTTTTGGTTCGTTGTGCAACACCACCATTCCAAACAAAGATTTAGAAGCTTTACAACGTAATTTGGTGATGTCGCATGCTTGTGGGTTGGGTGAAGAAGTCCCTCAAGACGTGGTAAAGTTGATGTTGTTGTTGAAAATTCAAGGGTTAAGTTACGGTCATTCCGGCGTTCAGTTGGTTACTGTTCAGCGTTTAATTGATTTTTATAATCATAACGTTTTCCCAGTAGTTTATCAGCAAGGTTCGTTGGGTGCTTCGGGCGATTTAGCTCCGTTGGCACATTTAACTTTGCCTATGATTGGTTTAGGAGAAGTAAATTTTGAAGGAAAAAAATATTCGGGAGCCGAAATCAACAAAAAAATGGGTTGGAATGTTGTCAATTTACAATCGAAAGAAGGTTTGGCATTGTTAAACGGAACTCAATTTATGAGTGCTTATGGTATTCACAACTTGTTACGGGCAAAAAGACTTTCTAATTTTTCTGATTTAATAGCTGCCGTTTCATTGGATGCTTACGACGGAAGAATAGAGCCTTTTAATGAGCTGATTCAAAAAATTCGTCCTCACAATGGGCAATTTATTACAGCCCGAAACATTAAAAAAGTGTTAGAAGGTAGCCAAATTATTGTTCAGGAAAAAGCTCACGTGCAAGACCCTTATTCGTTTAGATGTGTTCCACAAGTACATGGAGCTTGTAAAGATGCTATTACTCACGCACAAAAGGTATTTGAAACAGAAATAAATTCGGTAACCGATAATCCGACTATTTTTCCTGAGGAAGATGATATAATTTCTGCTGGTAATTTTCATGGTCAGCCTTTAGCAATGGTGTTAGATTATTTAGGAATTGCCATTGCAGAACTTGGAAGTATTTCTGAACGAAGAACCTATAAAATGATTGGTGGACAACGAAATTTGCCTCCATTTTTGGTAGCAAATCCTGGTTTAAACAGTGGGTTTATGATTCCTCAATATGCACAAGCATCGGTAGTGAGCCAGAACAAACAACTGGCAACACCTTGTTCTGTTGATACCATTGATTCATCGAACGGACAAGAAGATCACGTAAGTATGGGCGCAAATGCAGCTACCAAAGTTTATCGCATGATTGATAATTTAGAAAAAATTCTGGGCATTGAATTGATGAATGCCGCTCAGGCCATTGAATTTAGAAAACCATTAAAATCTTCAACAAGAATAGAAGGTTTATTGAGTGAATACAGAAAAGTGATTCCGTTTGTGAATGACGATATTGAGATGTATCCTGCCATGAAAAAAAGCATCGGATTTGTTCAACAATATTCGCATCGATTAGGCGTAAAGGATTTTTTATAATCTTGGAAAAAAAGCAGCATATGATTTATCGAATCTCAGGAATGGGTGCGGATAAACGATTGTTTTCAGAAATTAATCCAATTGACGGATTTGAATTTGTAGATTTAGCGTGGACTTCTTATCCGAATATAAAAACACTTAAGGATTACGCTATTGAAGTTGCCAAAAAAATTGATACATCAAAGCCGTTTTCGTTATTGGGAGTTTCAATGGGAGGCATGGTTTGTTCTGAGTTAGCTGATATCATTAACCCTGAAAAAATAGTCCTTATTTCGAGTGCAAAAACCTGTAAGGAGTTACCCAATCAATTAAAACGTTTAAAATTTATTGGCATCACGAGATTGCTTAATGCCGAAAGAATACAATATGTTTTAGGAAATGCTTCTAAATTTTTTGGTGCAATGAATTCTGAACAGCGAAAAATGTTTGATGAAATGGCCGACCAGATTAACATCGATTTTATTGTTTGGAGTATAAAAGCTATTCTTAATTGGGACAAAAAAAATTGTTCATCTAAAATTATTCACATTCATGGAACTAAAGATGTTGTGTTGCCTTTTGTGAATATTTCTCCAACCATTACCATTGATAAAGGTGACCACATGATGATTTGGAATAAATCTGATTTGTTGAATGAAAAATTGAAAGAAATCTTTGTTTTAAACAAAAGTGAAGTTAAAAGTATAATTACTAATCAGTAAAAAATCATTTTTTTAGTCCATCCAACATTAATAAAAACCACCCTGCAACCATTAAAACCCCTCCGATAGGAGTAATTGGACCAACAAATTTTAGATATTCAATGTTGAATATATTTTTAAGTGTCAGCATATAGATAGAACCTGAAAATAAAATCACGCCCCAGAAAATAAAATTCACAGCGGTGAGTAAATATTTCGAACTTCTGGTTTTAATAACAATAGAAAGCAAAACCAACAAAATTGCGTGGTACATCTGGTAACGTACACCTGTATCAAAACTCAGCAATTGTTCGGGTAACAATATATTTTTCAAACTATGTGCACCCAATGCACCTAGAATTACCGAAATAACACCGAGAATAGACCCTTTAATAAGAGTTGATTTGTCCATAGTTAATAACAAAAATGTTGTTAGTAAAATTCGTAAATAATCTTTTATAAACGAACATAAAATAACGAATTTCGGACACGTATTAATGAATCAATTATTCATCTGAAAAATGAAGAAAATACTTTTAATTGGATCGGGTAGATCTACTTCGTCACTTGTTCAATATTTACTTTTTAATGCTGAACGAGAAAATTGGTTTTTAACCATAGCCGACCAATCTAAAGAGTTGGCGATGAAATCAGCAAACAATCATAGCTGTGCTAGAGCAATTGCATTTGATGTGAATAATGATGAAGAACGAAATCGGTTAATAGATGAATCGGATTTGGTTATATCAATGTTGCCGGCCCATATGCACATTTCTGTTGCAAAAGATTGTATTAAATATAAAAAGCATATGGTAACCGCATCGTATGTAAGTAAAGACATGAAAGCACTTGATGCTGCTGCAAAAAATGCGAATGTTATTATCATGAACGAAATTGGAGTTGATCCTGGTCTTGATCATCTTTCTGCAATGCGTGTAATTGATAGAATAAGAAATGATGGTGCTAGGTTAGAAGCGTTTGAAACATTTACTGGAGGTTTAATAGCTCCAGAAAGTGATAACAATCCCTGGAATTATAAATTTACTTGGAATCCCCGTAATGTTATTTTGGCAGGACAGGGGACAGTTAAATTTATTCAAAACGGAAAATACAAATACATTCCATATCATAAATTGTTTAGAAGAACCGAAATTATTGATGTTGAAGGGCATGGGAAGTTTGAAGGATATGCCAACAGAGATTCGTTGCAATACAGAGAAATTTATGCACTTAAGGATATCCCAACTATGTATCGAGGAACGTTGCGTAAGATAGGTTTTTGCAGAGCCTGGGATGCTTTTGTTCAATTAGGTGCAACTGACGATACCTATGTGATGGAGGGTTCTGAACATATGACCAATAGAGATTTTATTAATTCTTTTTTAGCCTACAACATTACCGACTCAGTTGAAATGAAGTTTAAACATTATTTAAATATCTATCAGGATGATGCGGATTTGTTTGAAAAATTTGTTTGGCTTGGTATTTTTGAAGAAACCAAAATTGGGTTAAAAAATGCAACACCTGCACAAATTTTACAACATATTTTGGAACAAAAACTATCACTTTCGCCAAACGACAAAGATATGATAGTAATGTGGCATCGATTTTTGTATGAAAAAGACAATAAATTTCATGAAATTCATTCGTCGATGGTAGTTAAAGGCGATGACCAAACCTATACGGCTATGGCAAAAACGGTAGGATTACCAGTTGCAATTGCTACCAAAATGATTTTAAATGGAACCATTTCTACGCCAGGAGTTCATATCCCAATTGAAAAAGAAATGTATAATCCTATTTTAGATGAATTAGAAAATTATGGAGTTCATTTTGTAGAAAAAGAAGTGGAACCACGGTTTTATTAGGTAACAGTTAACAGTTTACAGTTGTCAGTTCACAGTTCGAAATGGTTAATCATAAATGGTCAATCTCAAATCCAAAATCGTAAATAAAAAACTTCAAACTCGAACTCCATGAACTTACTCATCGTTTCTGCAACTTACCTCGAAATTGAACCTTTGTTAACGCATTTCAATTTTGTTGAGCAACCCAATCAGAAATTGAGAAAATATACGTTTAAAAATCATCAAATTGATGTGTTGATTCCAGGAGTTGGCATGACTTACACTGCTTATTGGTTAGGGAAAACGCTAAATACTAAACTTTATGATGGTGCAATAAATTTAGGTTTAGCAGGTACTTTTGATGCTAACATAAAAATTGGTGAGGTGGTTAATGTTCATTCCGATAGAATTGCTGAGTTGGGTGCAGAAGATGGCGAAAAATTCCTTTCGTTGATTGATATGGATTTGATTGAAGACGAAGATTTTTCTCTTCAGAATGGCGAAATGATAAACGCTATTCCGATAAAAAATGAATTTACCAAAACCTTAAAAAAAGTTTCTGCAATAACCGTAAACACTACTCATGGAAAAGAAAATTCTATTGAAAATATTAAAACATTGTTTAATCCTCAAATAGAAACCATGGAAGGAGCTGCATTTTTTTATGGGTGTTTACTTGAAGGTATTTCTTGTCTTCAACTTCGGGCTATTTCTAACAAAGTAGAACGCCGAAACAAAGAAAACTGGAACATTAAACTGGCTTTAGAAAATTTGACAACAGCAAGTCTTAAACTTTTAAATAACCTTCATTAGAGAAGGCCGATTGTTATACCCCTTCTTAAGTTTAAAACTTTAGAATGGTTATTTGAATCATTTTTAGCTGGTGTGATTTTAGCTTAGAATAACTCGCACTTATTTTTTTACCACGAGGAAGTTTTAAAAGTTGTGGTTGAAACGCTGCTGAAAAATTAAAACGTTTATTAGAAAACAAACCGTTGTTTAATCATTAAGATTTTTAAGTCCAATACGACCAGTTATTATCATCCCAATACTTAGCCCAATTAATAAACCACATAAAAAATCTACCCATTTAAAATCCCAATTAAATTCAATAATTATTCCTACAAGTAAAATTAACAAACCAATAATTCGTATTTTATTCATAACATGTATTTTTTATGTTTTTTTGATTAGTTTTCTTGTGAAAGTATTATTAAACGTTAATTCGTGCAATTCGTGTCATTTCTAATAAAAATGAGTTGAATTTTTCTGCCAATATTTAATCATAATAAAACCAAACAACATTCCACCTAAGTGAGCAAAGTGAGCTACGTTATCTCCTGCATTGTTTGCCATTCCTGAGTAGAGTTCAATAGCTCCATAACCCATTACAAACCATTTTGCTTTGATTGGAATAGGAGGAAATAACAACATCAATTCGGTATTCGGAAACAACATACCAAAGGCTAGTAAAACACCAAATACGGCTCCTGATGCCCCAATAGTTGTTACATTTATTAGAATATTAATCTTTCCCGCAACAGGGTCAGTAAAATTTTTACCCTCTTGCAATAGTTGGTATCCATTTTGAGTGATGTAATGCAAATCATCAGGCGATAACTGATTAACAAGTGGCATTAACCTAAAATAGGTCACCAAAAGCTGAATAATTCCGGCTCCAATACCTGTAACCATGTAATAAATTAAAAACCGTTTACTTCCCCAAACACTTTCTAACACTTTTCCAAACATCCAAACAGCAAACATGTTAAACGCCAAATGCGTAATGGTTACGCTGTGCATAAACATGTATGAAATTAGTTGGTGAGGATAAAATGCTGGACTTTTCCAGAAGTGTAAACCAAAATATTCTGTTATATCAATCCCTTGTGAGTTTAAAACTAGCATAGCAACATACGCTAATACATTTATTATTAGTAGGTTTTTTACTACTGGTGGAGTATCTCTAAACATAACTAGTATTGAAATTGTTTATTTAATTCTTCTAAGGTTAACGTAATAATGGTTGGCTTTCCGTTAAGCAAACTGTAGGGCATTTCGCAGGCAAATAAATTGTCGGTAAGCGAATTCATTTCTTCTTCTGTTAATGATTGTCCAGCCTTTATACTTGAACTTTTTGCCAATGACGACGCTAAATGTTCAACTTTTTTAAGTTTTAGTTCGCCTTGATTTGATTTTAACTGTTCTAATAGGGTTTCAAACAGTTGTTTTATGGAACGATGCTCAATTTCAGCTGGCACAGCAGAAACCACAAATGAACTCCTGCCGACCTTGTCCATAATAAAACCAAGTGCTGCAATTTCATCTTTTATTTCCATCAATAATTCGGCATCGGAAGCTGTAAAATCGATGGTTTCAGGAAAAAGTAGTTGTTGGCTAGAACGATTGTTATTGGCAATAGTTGCTACAAAATGTTCAAATAAAATACGTTCGTGTGCACGTTGTTGGTCAATAATTAAAAATCCTGATTTTAATTGAGTAAAAATATATTTTTGATGAAGTTGAATAAATGTTTTCTTAATGTCAATTTCGGTCTCATCCCAATTTGAAAGTATGATTTGGTTGGGCTCTTTTTCAACCTCTATTTTATGCTCATCTTTAATTGCTGAGGTGTTTATCTCAAAATCCTGATAAAGTGTTTCCCAATTTTTGTTGTTAGGTTTCGAAAATGGTTGTTTTGGTGTTAACATTTTTTTGTCATCAGCACTAAATGGATTGTATTCAGGGTTTACCTTAATACTAGGCATCTTAATAGGGTCGGTCGATTTAAAAATTGGAATTTTAAAACTGGCTTCTTGCTCAAAATCGAGTGTTGGAGAAATATTATTTTTTCCTAATGCCTGTTTAACTGAGGTCCTAATAATTGCATAAATTGAACGTTCGTCTTCAAATTTTATTTCAGTTTTGGTAGGATGAATGTTAATGTCAATTTTTGATGGGTCAATAGAAAGTTTTAGAAAGTAGGATGGAAATTGGTCGGAACTCAACAATTGGTCAAATGCACTTTGAATAGCATGATTTAAATAGGCATTTTTTATAAACCTATTGTTGACAAAGAAAAACTGTTCCCCCCTTGTTTTTTTAGCGAATTCAGGTTTGGTTACAAAACCTTCAACAGAAACAATATCAGTCGATTCTGAAACGGGTACTAACTTTTCATTGTATTTTTCACCAAATACACTCACAATTCGTTGACGAAATGAACCTTTGTTAAGGTTAAATACCTCGTTTCCATTATTAAACATCGAAAAAGCAATTTCTGGATGAACCAACGCAACACGTTGAAATTCATCAATAATGTGTCTAATTTCTATTGGATTCGATTTCAAAAAATTTCTTCGTGCAGGCACATTGTAAAACAAGTTTTTAACCGAAAATGAAGTTCCTTTAGTGCAAGAACAATGTTCTTGTTCTTTAACTTCACTGCCTTCAATTAAAATGGATGAGCCTAATTCTTGATTTTCTTTTTTGGTTTTAAGCTCAACTTGAGCAATAGCAGCAATTGAAGCCAACGCTTCACCTCTAAATCCTTTTGTGGTAATATTAAATAAATCGGCAGCGCTGGTGATTTTTGAAGTGGCATGACGTTCAAAACTCAATCGAGCATCAGTTTCCGACATTCCAGTTCCATTATCAATTACTTGAATTAATGATTTTCCAGCGTCTTTTATCACCAATGATATGGTTGAGCTTTTGGCATCTATAGCATTTTCTAACAACTCTTTAACCGCACTTGCAGGTCGCTGAATTACTTCTCCTGCCGCTATTTGATTAGCAACCGAATCAGGTAGTAAGTGTATAATATCAGCCATTGTTTAATACTATGATGTTGGTAATTTGTAGAGTTAAAAGTCCGCAATTAACTAAATAATATGAACGGGTAACAAAATTACTATAAACAAAAGTGAAATCATTTTATTTTATCAATAGTTTATCACGATTGCACGAACAAAACCTGTTAACAATTTAACTACCTTTGATTTTTATTATTGAAATGGCTAAAAAATTTAAAAAACATACTACTTTACATCGTCAATCAACCTTTACCGTAGTCGAAAATACTGAGCTTTTAAAGTTTTTGTACGACGTGATTAAAGATAAAACAAAAACTAAGGTAAAGGCCATGCTTGCCCATAAGCAAATTAGAGTGGGGAATGAGGTGACTACACAATTTAACGAACCCTTAAAACCTAATGATAAAGTAACCGTGAGCTGGGACGGCCCATTTAAAAAAATAGCCTATACTGGATTAAAAATTGTATTTGAAGACGAGCATGTTATCGTTATTAACAAACGAAGCGGTTTGCTTTCGGTAGGAACAGCCAAAGAAAAAAAAATGACGGCTTACCGAATAATACAAGATCATATTCAAGAAGATAATCCAGCAGCACATTTATTTGTTATTCATCGACTAGATAGAGAAGCATCGGGTTTGATGGTTTTTGCAAAATCGCGTCAGGCACAATTAGAAATGGAAAGTACTTTTCCGGCATCAGCAATGAGAAGAAAATATTTAATTGCTTGTCAAGGTACTTTTGAAAAAGATGAGGATACCATTTCGTCGTATTTAAAAGAAAGCAAAGCCTTAATCGTTTATTCAACCAACAATCCTAAAGATGGCAAAAAAGCCATTAGTTATTACAGTGTGGTGAAGAAAAATGAATATTATACCTTACTCGAAGCTTGGCAAGAAACCGAATTTAAACATCAATTACGGTCGCAATTTAGTGCAATGAAACACCCCATACTTGGCGACAAAAAATACGATGCTACGCAAAATCCATTAGGTAGAATGGCTTTGCATGCTAAGGTGTTAACTTTTCAACACCCAGCAACACACGAAGAAGTTACGTTTGAAACCAAAGTTCCTGACGATTTTTTAATGATTTTCAGACAAAAATATTACGCGAGCTAATTCGTGTCTGTATACAAAGTCAGTAAAATAAAAAGAGATGGACACGAATTACACTAATTTTACACAGAATTAGTGCAATTCGTGTCAAACATATACATGATGGACAAACTCTAATTAATGTCAACTCGATTAAACAAATACATCAGTTCCACAGGATTTTGCTCGAGGCGAGAAGCCGATAAATTGATTGAACAGCAAAAAGTAACTATCAATGGTGAACTAGCCTTAATAGGAACTCAAGTTCAGGATGGCGATAAAGTGGTGGTGAATGGCAAGTTAATTTGTCCGCCAGAAAACAAATTTGTTTACATTGCTTTAAATAAACCACCTGGAATTACTTGTACTACCGAATTACAGATAAAAGACAACATCATTGATTTTATTAATCATCGCGAACGTATTTTTCCTATTGGTAGGTTGGATAAGCCCTCGCAAGGATTAATTTTATTGACCAGCGATGGAGATATTGTAAATAAAATTTTACGAGCCAGAAACAATCACGAAAAAGAGTATGTGGTAACCGTTCGACAGCCAATAACAGCTGAATTTATTCGCAAAATGGGCGAGGGTGTTCCTATTTTAGAAACGGTTACTAAAAAATGTAAAGTGGAACAAATGAACCGATTTATGTTTAAAATTATTTTAACACAAGGCTTAAACCGTCAAATTCGACGGATGTGTGAGTATTTTAATTACGAAGTTCACAAACTCGAGCGCACCCGAATTATGAATTTAACCTTGAAAGATTTACCACTTGGACAATGGCGAAACCTTACCAAAACTGAATTACTGGAGTTGAATAATATGATTGAAAAATCTGTTAAAACCGAGGATACTTCGAGGAAATGATAAATTTAAATTGCCAAATTTGGCATATTCCTCTTTTTTTGTACACATGTTGCCAACCATATTAAAGATGAAAAGACAATTTCTATTTTGGGTAATAGTTCTTACCCTAACAAATCATGTTGTTTTAGGACAGGATAATAGCTCATATAAATCTAATGGTAAAGCAAAAAACATTATTAACGACTCACTTCAAGCCCCATTATTTAAAGTGGTTGATTTAAATGGAGATTCCATTATTTTAAATCGCTACTTAGGTAAGGTTGTTATCCTTAATTTTTGGTACACTCACTGTCCTCCATGTATCGCAGAAATTCCAGGTTTGAATTATCTTGTTAATAAATACAAAGCTAAAGATGTTATTTTTATTGCAATAACTCAAGATAGCAAACAGCAGGTTCAGATATTTTTCAAAAAAAATGGAGTTACATTTCTATACCATCAAGTTACAGAAGCAGAAGATGTTATAAAAAGCTATGTTGATGCACCTTTAAAAGCAAAAGGCTATGATACATTTGCATTCACAGATATTCGTCCCGCAAATATTATTATAGACCAATATGGAATGGTTTATAAATATTTTATTGGCGGACTTGATGGGCATATAAGTATTTTGGAAAATAAAATTGAACAACTACTTAATCAAAAATAAATTATGTAACAAGAAGTATGAATTTACAATCTGTTTCTAGTGTCCCTTGTGATTCTTTTTTAATTTCTATAGATGCCTCATTTCGATGTGTAATCCCCCTAACCTGTCTTTAGTCTGAAGCCAAGCGTGTGTGTTGGTGACTAAAGACTATATTACCAAAAGCATTTTTTTAGTTCCCTGTCATTCAGAGCAAAATTTTACATCCGTCAGTTGACGGATAGTAAAATGCAGCGAAGAATCTTTTTAAATAGAAAGATGCATCACTTCAATTTGTTACCTCACTAAGGTTCGGACAAATTATCGTTCAGCATGACAAGAAGAACTTCACCCCAATCTGTCTTTAGTCTGAAGCCAAGCATAAGCGTTGGAGACTAAAGACTATAATTTCCAAAAATATTTTTTTATTTGTCCTTATTTCTTCCGCTTAATTTTCTTTGGATTTTGCCTAGAGTCAAAAATATCGGCTATTTTAACGAAGTCGTTTTCTTCATCAATAGAGTAGATAATTTTGTAATTGGTTGAAATTAAATAACGGTATTTAATTTTTCTGTTTTTAAGTAAATCTTCTTCTTGTCCAATAAAAGGATTCTTTTCTAATTTTTCTGCATCAACAAGGATGGTGAAGATAATTTTTTGTGCAGTAGTTTTTCCTATATTTTCAGTAAAGTATTCAAAAATTTCATCCAATTGTTGTTCGGCAAAGTTCGACCAAATAACGCTCCATTTCATGTGTTTATATCTAGTTGTTTTTTATATGTCACATGGAAGTCACCAATCATAATTGCCTTAAGTGTTAAATTTTTAATATGGCTTGTTTCATTTCAAATACTTAGCTTTTAATTCAGTATTACTTTTGAATTTTTTGTTGCTAAAGTCGGATTCGGAAAGGTCAATTCGCTTATTTAACTCTTCAGTAGTCAATGGTTTGAAGGTAGCTTCTTTTTCCATTTTTAAAAAACGTTCTAAACGTAAAACTATGTCTTCGCTTTGAAGTTTTAAAAATTCTTGAATGAATTCAATTTTACGAGCTTGTATGTCCATCTCAATTTTTTTATTAGCTAAAATTACGAATTTATTTTCTAAAATTTTATGGTGTTTTTAAGCAAACTAAAAAGTTAAGCATTTATAAGAAAAAAAAAGATGCATCACTTCGATTTGTTTCCTCACTAGTGTTCACACAAATCATCGTTCAGCATGACATGAAGTAGAAACACCCTCCCCCTCGGGGGAGTCGGAGGGGGCTTTAATCCTTCCCTCTTTCCTTTAAAAGTGGCACAAACCGAAATGCCCCTAAATCTTCCGAATTAAAAATTGTAGCATCCACTTTTACAATTTTTTTCATGATCTGATCCTTTCCTTCACCAACAGGTATTATCAGTATACCACCAACCTTTAGTTGGGTTAATAAATCTTCAGGAATAAAAGGAACTCCAGCAGTTTCTTCCAATGTGGTAGCTTAGATTTTCATTATCCAAAATGCAAGAGTAAATTGAGGGATATGAATAGAGTTGGATTATAAAATTAATTATTTAACCCGTTGTGCATTTAGAAGAATTTTTAATAAAAAAGGGGTCAGTTCGAG
>JAVHRO010000036.1:0-19657 GCA_036171675.1 Vicingus sp.
AGAAAAAACTCGAACTGACACCTTTTTTATTCAAATAATACCTCGAGGCTCTGCCTCGGGGTAATTCATTAAAAATTCTTCTAAATGCACAACGGGTAATAAATTAGTCATTGTTAGTAAAAAAAATTGCATGGTATTAAGTATTTTGATTAGTTTTATTTTTTAAAAATGAGACAATTAAAAATAATTACATGAAAAAAATCACCCTTTTGCTCGGGCTTGTTTTATCAAGCTTTTTTGCATTTAACCAAACAAAATACGTTACCTTTTCTGATTCTATAATTTATAGTCAAGCATCGGTTGATGCCTATAGTCCAAAAATAGCAGCTATTCCTAATGACGGAAATTATTTATTGACTTCAATTGTTGGGATGGCTTCAAACTATTCTATTACCAAATTAACTTATGAAGGACAAGTATTTAAGGATACCGTACTTAGTTTTCAATTCATGGGAGGATACCCCAATATTAATAGCCTTCAAGTAACTGGTTCAGATGCAACCATTTGGTCTAGCTATCAATCCAATAATTATCCATTTGTTATTAATTTGGATATAAATGGAAATATGAATTGGAATTATATTTATTCGATAGATACGTTGTTTTTTAACGTTACTGGTGGAATAAAAAGTGCCAATGGAAGTTTATTATCATTTGGAAATGTAAATGCCTATCCAGCATCGTATGGGTATATTCTTAAAACTGACATGAATGGTGCTATTATTTGGTCTAAGCTTTATGGACAAAAAGCAAATTCATCTATTTTGGATTGGACTGGTGCCGTTGAAAATTTAGTGGAAACTCCCGATGGAGGATTTATGTTTTCAACAGGTGTAGGAGACTTGCTAAGTGGAAATCGTTATCCAGTTGTGACTAAAATTGATGCTAATGGTAATATTCTTTGGAATAAAACTTTTGAATTTCTTTATCCAATAAGTAATATTGATAATTATAATAATCCAATTCGTTCAATATTACCTATTGACAGCACTAGTTTGTTATTAACATTTCAATTGGTAGATACCACACTTAATGCAAATGTGATGGGGTTAATAAGTATTTCAACATTTGATGGTTCAATAAACTGGAAAAAATTGTACCACCTTTATGCTGGAGACTTAGGATTGAATTTTAACAAAATGATTAAAAAAGCAGATGGGAACTTTGTTGGTTATTACAACAGAGATATGTTAGGAAGTGTTTTGTTTGAGTTGGATCAAACTGGACAAATGATTAAAAGTTTACAGTTAAGAGAACAACCAAGTATTACCCAAAATACTACCAACTATAGCAGTATTGCCCCAACTAATGATGGCGGTGTAATTATGACTGCTAACCTTTTATCAAATAATCAAGGTAACCTTATTTATAAAACTGACAAAAATTTACAAACCTATTGTCCTGAGACAGAATACCCATATCTTGCTATTGAAGATACCTTGGGTTTATTTCCAAGAGTAAGTGTTGATACGATGTTGGTTGCTACATTTACCACTCAATCAGCTGTATTAGGTGTTCAAACTGCTTATAATCAAAGTACGAACAGTCGTTTTTGCACATGTGAGTTGATTGTTTCTGGTAATGTAAGCTATACCGCTTCAGGGATACCCGCTGATAGTGTAATGATGTATTTATTTCAGGTAACAGCAAATGGAAATTATATAAAAGTAGATTCAATAGCCACAGATCTAACTGGTTATTACCAATTCAATTATTTGCCAACTGGCGATTATGTGGTAAAAGCGGTACCAACGTTACCAAAATATTCGGGTTTTATGCCTTCCTACTTTAGTATGCCAAATCCTACTTTACAGTGGGATAGTGCAATTGTAATGCATAAAGAATGTGGTTTTAACTCGTTGCCATCAAACATTAATTTAATACCAAAGTTATCTCAATCAGGTACCTGGAGATGTAATGGTTATGTGTTACAATATTATGGTTATGGCTCAGGAGTTGCAAAAGCTGCAGGTGAGCCTTTAGGCGATATTGATATTACCTTAAATCAATCTCCAGGTGGAGCAGTTAGCTCTGTAAAAACTGATTTAAATGGATTTTTTGAATTTACTGGATTAAATAATAATGCTAGTTTTGTGCTTAGAGCAGATATGCCTGGTTATCCAAACGATTCGATTTATTCGTTTACTGTAAACCCTGGAGATCCAGCTATGGATTCATTGAATTTTTATGTTTCAGCTGATAGTGTTTATATTTTACCTGAATATATTTTTATAGGTGTTAATATACTCTCAACTAAAACATTAGAGGTAAGTATTTCGCCAAATCCAACAAAAAGTAATTTTGTATTAGAAGTGAATTCTAAGAAAAATTCTTCAGTCAATTTTACGTTATGCAATAGTGTTGGGCAAGAAGTATTTGCGAAAGAAGAGAAGTTGACAAAAGGTAATCATAGAATTAACTTTGATATCAAGGATTATCCTCAGGGAATTTATTATCTTAGAATTATTAATGAAAATGATTATTTTGTTAAAAAGATAATTAAACAATAAGCTTTCTTAAACAAATAAAAGCCCCAACTTGATTGGGGTTTTTATTTGTATCATTATTTCATTACCAGCGAAATGCATGGAAAACTGAATAATGCAGTTAATTCATAAAATAAATCAAAAGTTATATCAATCAACTTTATTGAATGATAATCATTTTATTTATTTTTACACTAATGCAAAAATTCATAAAATATTCTATAACTACTTTATTATTAGTACTTTTTAGTAGGGAGTTAAATGCTCAGACTTACAATTTTACCAATTACAATGTATCGGAAGGATTAGAGCAGTCCGATATTATTACTATTAATCAAGCAGCAAATGGAAGTCTAGTTTATGGAACTTATGGAGGTGGTGTTGGAGTGTATGATGGGTATGGTTTTTCAGCAATAAAAGAAAAACATGGATTAGCAAATAATACTGTTTTATCTATTGATGTCGATAAAAATGGTTCGATTTGGGTTGCTACCCGAAATGGAATAAGTGTAATTAATAAAGAAGTAAATAAAGTCAAAAAAAATTATTTTGAAGGCACTTCGTTTTATTGGGTTCATGTTCAAGAGACAACATCTGATATTTGGTTTGGATCAGCTTTAGGATTATATAAATACAATACTAAGTTAGATTCTGTTAAATTTTATAAAACTTCAAATGAGGTGCTTAACACTTCATTCATTAATTGTATTTATTCTGATGTTGGTAACAATTTATGGATAGGAACAAAAAATGCGGGCGTATTCTCGATTGATGCCATATCTGGAAAAGTATCAAATTATCTTGAAAAAGACGGATTATCTTCAAACTATGTGAAAACCATTATTGAAGGAAAAAAAGGAGAAATCTTTATTGGTACCGTACAGGGTTTAAACTTAATAACCAAAAATGTTGTATCTCTTATCGATTTACCTAAAATAGAAGGTTCAAGCTTAACATTTACCTCTTCTTCAAATTATAAAAATCAACTTGTTTTTGGAGCACTTAACAATCAACTCTATTTTGTAGACAAGAGTTCCTACCAAACCAAATTTATTGCTGCGAATAATGGATTTGTATATCAAAAAATATGGTCTGTATTTACGGATAAGGAAGACAACTTATGGTTAGGTTCAATTGGAGCAGGTTTAGTAAAGTTTAATCCGGTATTTACCTTTTTCAATGCCAAAAATGAAATTTTGAGCGACGATATTAGATCCGTTTTTGAAAGCAGCGAAGGCAAAATTTATGTGGGTACCAATGTTGGTTTCAATGTCATTAATGAAAGCGGTGCGATATCAACCTATAAACCATTAAAAGAATTATCGTTTAGCAATGTATTTCATTTTAATGAATACAAGGGTACAATGTTGTTAGGTACCAATATAGGGCTGTTTAAGTTTATTAACGAAAAAGCCATTCCTATACCATTTTCTGAAAAGGGTTACGAGGATAATATCTATTTTTCTTACAAAAGCAAAGACAAGTTTTACGTTGGAGGAAAAATGGGTTTGTATTATTTAGAAAACGATACTTTATTTACAGTTAAAAAATCCCCTAAAGAATCAATTTACGACATAATAACATACAAAGGTTCTTTATTTTTAGCTGCAGATAATGGAGTCTATAAATATGCTAGAAATACATTCCAGTTTTTATCAAAAAAAGAAGGATTAGAATGTGATAGAGCAAGAAGTTTTAAAATCGATTCAAAAAATAATCTATGGATAGGAACTAGCAATAGCGCTTATTTATATAATGGAAAGAATTTTAAAAAGATTACTGAAGAAGATGGTTTAACTTCAGAAAATATTTATTTGATGGAGTTAGATGGAAAGGGAAATATCTGGTTAGGAACAAATAAAGGTATTGATAGAATAAACATTGAGAGTGTTTACCAATATTGGAATAATCCTGAAAATAAAATTGAGATAAGAAATTATGGCAAAAACGAAGGCTTTAATGGGGTTGAATGTAATTTAAATGCCGTATATCGAAACAAAAAAAAGCAACTTTATTTCGGAACTATTAATGGCGTGTACAAATATCACTCGGAAAATGATGCTATTAACAAACAACCACCTGTCCTTGCTTTTAAAAATATTAAGTTAAATTTTCAAGATGTTGACTGGAGTAAATACTCCAAAAATATTAACTCAGAAAATGGTTTGCCCAATAATTTAGAATTACGTTATAACAACAACAATTTGATATTTGAATTTGTTGGAGTTTCATTAACCAACCCAAAGGAAGTGCACTACCAATATAAATTGGAAGGATTAGATGAAGATTGGTTACCTCTTACAAAAGACAGAAAAGCAGTATATACCGCTATTCCTCATGGAAATTATACGTTTAGATTAAAGGCAAAAAATAGCGATGGAGTATGGACTGAAAGTGACCTTGCGTTTAAATTTTCCATTTCACCTCCTTGGTATAAAACAACTTGGTTTTATATGTCAGCCACTTTAATAGTGCTGTTAATTGGTTATACTGTGTTGGTTTTAAGAACAAGAAATCTTAGAAAAACCCAAATTATTTTGACTACAAAAGTTGAAGAAAGAACACATGAACTTAGGGAAGAGAAAGAAAAAGTTGAAAGTATAAACGTTACTCTAGCTGAGCAAAAAAAGGTGATTGAAGTTGCCAATAAAAACATTACGGATAGTATTAACTATGCAAAAAAAATTCAGGAAGCCATATTGCCAAAACCAGTAAAACTTGAGGAATTAAAAGATAGTGTTTCCATTTTATATTTACCCAAAGACGTGGTAAGTGGTGATTTCTATTGGTTTGAAAAGATGGGAAATAAATACATATTTGCCACAGCCGATTGTACTGGTCATGGAGTTCCTGGTGCTTTTATGAGTATGATTGGTGTTAACAATTTGAATCAAATCATTATTGAAAACAAAGTTACTAGCCCTGATAAAATATTGCGAGATCTTAACATTGCTATTAAAAAAGTGTTAAAACAAGACGATGTGGATAGCGAAAGTAGAGATGGTATGGATATTTCCATTTCTTGTTTTGATTTAGATAAAAAGGTAATTTCTTATGCAGGAGCATTTCGCCCATTGATTTATATTAGAAACAATGAATTGTTTGAACTTAAAGGAAGTCGGCAGCCAATTGGAGGAAGTGCCCCAATAGATTTTGAATATGAACTGAATGAATTTGAATATCAAGAAGGTGATGTGTTTTACATGTTTTCTGATGGATTTCCTGATCAATTTGGAGGTTTAAAAGGGAAAAAATTCATGAATAGACAACTTAAAGAAATTTTTATTAAAATATACAAGGAATCACCTTTGGTTCAACGAGAAATACTTAAAAATGAGTTAGAACATTGGCGGGGTAATAATGAACAGATTGATGACGTGTTGGTGATGTGCATCAAAATATAAGGGTTCAAATACCGTGAATGTCTAAAATTAGGAGTTTGTAATCTCGGTTAAAATGAAAAAAATGAAAATCTCAAAATATACTTCAGTATTCATTATCGGAATATGTTCTTTACTAAGCGTCAATCTAAATGCTGAAAATAGAGTGCTTAAGACACTTCAAAAGTGTAAAAATCAACCAGACTCACTAATTGCTACAATTTTATTGGACTCTGCACACGGCCTGAAATTTGTCGATTTTTCTATGGCTCAACAATATGCCGAACAAGCTATTATTTACGCAGAAAAATCGAATAATTTTGTTGTTCATGGTAATGCCTACAATGTAATAGGAATTTGTCATCATTTACAAAGTGAATATAAAATTGCTTTTAGATATTATGCAAAAGCTCTTGACTTATTCAAAAAACATAATTATACCAGAGGACAAGGATCTAGTTTAATCAATTTAGGCGTTTTATACACTGATCAACAAGATTATAAAACATCAATTAAATATTATTTCAAAGCAAAAAAATATGCTGAAATTGGTAAAGATAGCGTTAACATATCTTCAATATATAACAATATTGCTATTAATTATCAAAAGTTGCTGTTCCCTGATAGTGCAATTTATTATTACAATAAATCACTAGAGATTAGAAAAAAATTAAAAAAGAACGAATTAATTGCTACTACTTTATCCAATATTGCAACAGTTTATAGCGATAATAAGGAATATGAAAAATCATTAGAATATCATGTGCAAGCGTTAAAATATGATTCATTAGCTAATGATAAAAGGAATTTGGTTTTAGCTTTTAATAATATTAGTTCGTCCTATGCTGGCTTAAAGAATTATACCAAAGCCATAGAATTCTCAATAGCATCTTTAAAATTAGCGGAGGAGTTAAAATATACTCAAATGTATCCTGATATTTATTACAATTTATTTAGTATTTATCCTTTTTTAAACGATTATAAAAATGCCTATATCTATTCCAATAAATATATTTTACTGAAAGATTCATTGTCAACTGAAGAATCAAAGGAAGTTATAATGGAGATGCAAGCGAAATACGATTCGCAATTAAAAGAGAGTGAAATAACCACACTTAATACTCAAAATGACCTTCAGAAACAAAAAATAGACAAGCAGCGAAATTTCACCTATTTTCTTGTTGTATTGGCAGTACTGTTGCTCATAATTGTATTTATTATTTACAAAACTTCTAAACAAAAATCAATTGCAAACAAGTTAATATCCAATCAAAATGCTGAATTGCTAAATCAAAAAAAGGAAATACAAGAAAAAAGTAATGTAATTGAATTAAAGAGTAATCAGTTGCAAACTGCCTTAATTGAAATTAAGGATAGCATTAATTATGCAAAAAAAATTCAGGAAGCTATCCTTCCAAAATCAATTCATTTAGATGAATTTACCGATAGGGTTTCTATTTTATATTTACCAAAAGACGTGGTTAGTGGCGATTTTTATTGGTATGAAAAAATAGATAATAAATACATCTTTGTTACGGCAGATTGTACTGGGCATGGTGTTCCTGGTGCGTTTATGAGTATGATAGGAGTAAATAACTTAAATCAAATCATTGTTGATAACAAAATTACTAGTCCTAATGCAATTTTAAAGGAACTTAACATTGCTATAAAAAAAGTGTTGAAACAAGAAGAAGTGGATAGTGAAAGCAGAGATGGAATGGATATTTCAGTTGTTTGTTTTGATGTGGATAGAAATATCATATCTTATTCTGGGGCATTCAGACCACTGATTTATATTAGAAATAACGAGTTGATTGAAATTAAAGGAAGTAGACAACCCATTGGTGGTAATGCTCCAATTGATTTTGATTATGAACTGAATGAATTTGAATATAAAAAAGAAGATATTTTTTATATGTTTTCAGATGGATTTCCGGACCAGTTTGGTGGACCAAAAATGAAAAAGTTAATGATTAAACAAATGAAAGAACTCTTCATGAATGTGCATAATCAGGCTCCAGATATGCAAGTAAATTCTTTAAAAAAGTCTTTCGAAGATTGGAAAGGAACAAATGATCAGGTGGATGATATACTGGTAATGTGTATTAAAATTTAATTACAGTATTTAGCAATTACCTCATAAGCTGGTAAAAAACCTAATTCACCAGCTTTACTTAAATCGGCACAAGCTTGTTCCCTATTTTCTAATATTAATAAAATTAAGGCTCTATTGTAGTATGCATCAGCGAATGATGAATTGACTTTTATTGCCTTAGTATAAAATTCGATGGCTTCAATGTATTTTTCTTCCTGAAATTTAAGATTCCCACTATTAAAATAGGCAAAACAAAAATTCGGATTTTTTTCGATACATTTTGAATAATTCGCATAAGTATCAATTATCGAATACTTGTTAGTAAACGTATCTTTGGTAGATAGAATAAGATGAATGAAATTTGCTTTACAAAAATAAGCGATGTAATTGGTTGAATCTAAATTGATGGATAAATCAAAATCTGCAAGGGCATTTTTAAAGTTTTTTATTGAACTATACAAAATAGCTCTTTTTAAGTAAAATTCTGCATCGTTAGTATTCATTTCAATTTCACGATTAACCTGTTGCAGATTAGTATTAAAAACTTGTTCCAAATTAGTTTCTAATTGATTGCTAGGAATTAGAAAATACGATGTGAATGTTTTTTTAGTGTTATTCCATGAATCCACAATACGTTTTTCGTTGAGGTTAGAAATGGTTTGAATATAATAATCTGGTAGCACAGAAATGGTTTTTGTTTTACTAAAATTTGAGCTTTCCACTGTTTGGTTTCCATTAGAAAAAGAAGTAATTTTTGAAATAAATAATTCTTCAGCGTGCTTTAAACTATCGGTAATATTAATTTTTGAGCGATTAATAATTTGTGCTGTTTGATTATCGTTTTCAGCACCTTTGTAATCTCCTAAAGCTTGTTTTATTGTAGCTCTAACTTTGTAGGCATCAACAAAATCTGGATAAAGCGTAATTGACTTTTCAATATCTGCTTTTGCTTCTCTATATTTTTTTAGTCGCTGATAGATGATAGCCCGATTGTAATAGGCTAATATGTTTTTATTGTTAATGTTTATTACTTTGTCGTAATCTTTAATTGAGGCCTTGAAGTTACCTTTTTCTGATAAAATTAAGGCTCTATTGTAATAGGCTGACGATGAATTGGGCGATAACTGGATTAATTGATTTAAATCGGATAGTGCTTCATCGGTTTTATTTAGTTTGCTAAAAATCATGGCTCTTTGAAAAAAAGCATAACTATTTTTATTATCCAATATTAATGCACGATGTATATCTGTTAATGCAGAATCGTAGCTGTTTAAATAATAATAGGCGGACGCTCTTCTTACGTAATTAGTAGCGTTATTTGGACTATTATCTATAATTATGTTAAAATCGATTATTGCTTTCCGGTAGTTTTTTAATCCAAGTTCCGACATGCCTCTTATCAAATAAATCAGTTCTTTACGCGAACGATACCGTATTGCACTTTCGCAATCATTAATTGCGTTATTATAGTCCTCTAGATTACTATAAGTGATGGCTCGACTTAAATAAATATCGGGATTTTTATTATCAATGCTTAACGCTTTGGAATAATCTTCAAATGCTTTTTGATAGTTGAGTTGTCGGTCGTTTATGGAACCTCTTAAAATATATAAATCAACATTTCTTGGTTCTAATTCTATGGCTTTATTATTATCGCTTAAGGCTCCAAATAAATCACCTAATTCCATTTTTGCAATCGCTTTATAGTAGTAGGGTTCGTAATTTAGAGGTTCATTAGTAGAAGCTAGATTGAAACTTTCTATAGCCTGTTGATAGTTGTTATTAGACAATTCAATTCTACCAATTAAAAGTTTGTTCTCTTTTTTAATTTGGGAAAAACCGTTGTTAAAAACCAACGTGACTAATAGTACTTGTAGAATTAAATGGTTCTTCAATGAAAATAATTTTGCTTTAATGTATTATTGCAGGTTGTACATGTATAATAAATTTTTGTCGCCAACTACGAGGTTTAACGAATTATCGTTAGATAAATTGCTTATACAAAATGGAGTTGACCCAGCCAACGGGAAATTATTTTCTATTTTACCAGTGCTATTAATTAAATAAATGTTGGATGCCGTAACTAGCCCTATTTTAATAGCTTTATCAGGCATTTTGAAGAACAATGGTGCGCGCATAATATCCTCAGGAAGTTCAATTGATAATATGACTTGTTTTTCAGAATCAAATACTTTAAACGATTTTCTAAATGCAAAAATGTTATCATAATTGTTATCTAAATTCACATCATAATAGTCGAAAAATGTTGTTTTGGTAATGTCGCCAAAATTTGTATTTTCTATAGCGTCGTTAAAATATAGTTTAACGGAATTACCCGACGAATCAAGTGTAATAAGGTAAACCTTTTTGAGTTCAGTATTTACTTTTAGTATTACAGGATTGTTTGTTTTTGGTAATTTGTTTTTTAAGATTAAACGGTCTTTGCCGCTTCGTTCAATAATTTTTACTGTTCCATTTTGGAGAGGAACAACCACATAATCTTTTCCACCTAAAGCGAGGTGAGAAATGGTTTTAGTAACAGGACTTTTGCTAGCTGCATATTCCCAACCTGCAACTTTGTTTCCTTCAATATCATAATTGTAGAGCATGTTGTTTTCGCAACCAATTAATAGTCGATAATTTTTATTATTCTCATAATCCATTGGGGTTATACCATTAGTGGCTGGAGAGGGTAATACAATGGGGAATTTACCAACATCGTTTCCATTTCTATCAAGCAAATATATTTTAGACGAAGTATTAAATAACAACTGTAACTTGTTGTTTTTTAATGCATCTACCTGGTTCACTCTTCCAATAATCTTATCAGCGAGTTGTTTAGTCCATAAAATTTTTCCTGTATTACTTAGTAAATAAACCTTATTTAAATCGTCTTGAACAAAAATTTCTTTAGTGTTGTTTAGGTGGTTAAGTACAATTTCTGGTTTTGAAGAAATGTTGCCTTCTAACATAGTTTCCCATACTGTTCTAGTATCTTTTTTGTAAACGGGGTTGTATTTCAAATAAATATTGTTGTAATACAAGTTATTTTTTTGAGTACTTAGTTGAAATGCAATAGCTTCAAATTTTTGTAGTAATTCAGTTTTTTCGGCAATATTTTTTTGGTTTATTTTATTCAAAAAATGTGGGTAAAGTTTAACAGACCTAGCAATGTTGTTGTAGATAAAAATATTCGAAGTTGATGCTAGATTTTCTTTAAATGATTGAAAATTTAAATCTAGAGAAAGTGTTTTTTGGTTCACATAATTCGAAATCAAATTTTGTAAAGCTGATTCAGAAGTTCCAAAAATTAAATAATCATCCATAATGGAGTAATATGGGTGATTAATATTAAAAAATGGTTTTCCAAAAAAAGTAGGAAAAAAATCGACCAAATCAATTTTAGAAATAGCATAATCGTTAAATAGGTTAATCGCATAAGGTTCTAAATTTATTTTTTGTCCAATATTTTTTAATGAGTTGGTTGCTTTCTCACTATCTTTTATTTTACATACAATAAATTTATTTGGAGTATAATCAGAATCATTCATTGGTTCCGTTAGAATTGAAGCAATTTCATTGCCTAAAAAGCTGTCCCATTCTTCCTCAATATCTAGTTGATAATTTTTTGTGAAATCGTCGATCAATTTATTAAGGTTTGATGATTGGTTACGAGCGTTTAATAATGCTTTTTTAGTTTTAAAAAATGCCTTTGGATCGCTAAAACTATTATAGTAAATAAAAGCGGTTTGATAAGGCAAAACATTTATTAAATCATTTTCTTGAGGTTTTTGGTTTTTGAACAAACTCAAGTAAAAATTACTTGAATCTTGTGCTAACGAAAACCCATTCAGCATTATTGCATTACTCTTAATGGTGGCATCTAAGGCTATCCAACCACAAAATAATTCAACTTCTTTTACTTCTGGTTTTACTTCATTAGCTAAAAATGGGTTTAAAATTTTATTTATGATGGAAGTATTAATAAAAACATTTCCAACTTCCGATTCTCCAGCGGTTTTAAACACTTTAACAAACGATTCGTCATTTAACAATGAAATAGGCGATTGTAACTGACGAACAACGTCTTCTATTAAAAAAGAGCTGTAGCTAAAAGCGATAATTCCTTTTTCATAAATTAAGGATAATTCTTGGTCTTCTAATTTGAAATTATAAATAGAAACATCATCATAATTCCTAATTGTTGGAGTAGTTTTTGTCAAGGATTGAATTTTGTTAAGCAACGCATCAGCATCAATGGTGTTGCTTGTTGAAAAATAATAAATGGCATCAAAACCGTTAGCACCAACTTGGTGAATTGAAGCAATAACTGGCTCATTACTAGTTATTTGTTCGAGTGTTGGATTGGTAATTAAAGAATTTATGAATGATAACTGTTGATTAAATAAGTGAATAGTTGAAGAATTAGCTACCAATTCTTCCCAAATTATATTAGAAGAAGTAAGCTTACTAAAAACAGTTTTAAAATTATTTCCTTGTATTATTAATGCAGCGTTTTGTGGCACTGCAACAATGGCATTGGAGTTGAGTGGTTTTTTTACATTTTTATAAAAATTGTACGAAAAAATACCGATTACAATTAGTAATAATCCTAGAATAATTAATAAAATTTTTTTAGTCATAACACACTGGTTAAATAAAGAATAAAGTTAGTTGTATTTAAATGGTTTTATTTAGCAAAATCAATAAACAATTAACAACCAAGTATTCATAAGGTGGTTTAAATTTAATAGCCGAAAACATGTCTAAAATATCATTTTCATTTTACTAATTTTGCAACATAATTAAAATTATGACAAACGAATACAATACTGAAAAACAACTTCGTTATGATAAGGCCTATTTAAAAATGGCTTTGGAATGGGGAAAACTCTCACACTGCAAGCGGAAACAAGTGGGTGCATTAATAGTTCGTGGAGGCATGATAATATCTGATGGTTACAATGGTACTCCTACTGGTTTTGATAATTGCTGTGAAGACGAATTCGAAAAAACACATTGGTATGTATTACACGCCGAAGCAAATGCAATTTTAAAAGTCGCTAAATCCACTCATAATGCCGATGGTGCTACTCTTTATATTACGCTTTCACCCTGCAAAGAATGTAGTAAATTAATTGTTCAAGCTGGAATAAAAAGGGTGGTTTTCTTAAACGAATATAAAGACAATTCGGGAATTGGTTTTTTAAAAGATTCAGGTATTGTAGTAAACCAAATTCAAAACTTAGACTAACACTTTCAACTTTTTTTATCTAATTAAAACATGACTAAGAACAAAGCAATTATTTTTATTATTTTACCCATTATTGTATCATTTTTTTTGGTAATAGGAATTTATTTGGGTGCATATTTATCGCAAAATTCAGTTGATAAAACGATTATATTTCCTGCCAATACAAAATTGGCCAATACAAATAAACTGAATGAGATTTTAAACTTTATTCAAGATATGTATGTTGATACCGTTGATAATACTGAACTTACTGAAATTTCTATATCAAGTATATTATCTAAACTTGATCCGCATTCTTATTACATTCCAGCAAAAGAATTTAACGATATGAACGATCCTTTAGAAGGAAATTTTCAAGGCATAGGGGTTGAATTTAGAATTAATAGTGATACAGTGACCGTAATTTCAGTTATTGCTAACGGACCTGCTGAAAAAGTTGGACTTGAGTCTGGCGATAGAATTGTAAAAGTTAATGGTGCTAATATTGCCGGAATCGGAATTACCAACGAGCAGGTAATGAAATTATTAAAAGGTCAGAAAAATACTAAAGTACAAGTAGGGGTTTTTAGAAACGGACTAAAAAAACTTTTTAATTATACCATTACTCGTGGCGAAATTCCAATATATAGCGTAGAGTCGCCATATATGATTAAGGATAAAATTGGATTTATTAAGATAAACAAGTTTGCCAAAACCACTTATCCAGAATTTTTACAAGCCACAAAAAAATTGCTTAACCAAGGCATGGAAAGTTTAATAATTGACTTGCGAGGAAATGGTGGTGGAGTAATGAACGCTGCAACAGATATTGCCGATGAAATTTTGTCTAAAAATAAAATGGTAGTTTATACACTTGGAAAATCAAGAGCCAAAGAAGAAGTATATTCTACTGATGGAGGAATTCTTGAGAAAACCAACATTACCATTCTTATTAACGAAAGTTCAGCCTCTGCTAGCGAAATTTTAGCTGGCGCAATTCAAGACAATGACAGAGGTACCATAATTGGAAGAAGAAGTTTTGGAAAAGGATTGGTTCAAGAACAGGTGATGTGGCCAGATGGTTCGGCTTTACGATTAACGGTTGCACGGTATTACACCCCTTCAGGTAGATGTATTCAAAAACCTTATTCGGGAGATTTTGAAAAATACAATATGGAATCGTATAATAGATATTTGGATGGAGAATTATTAAGTGCAGATAGTATCCATTTATCGGATTCGTTAAAATATTACACTCCTCAAGGTAAGGTGGTGTATGGTGGAGGAGGAATTATGCCGGATGTGTTTGTACCCATAGATACTGCTGGAAATTCAAGCTATTTTTATGAACTCAGATATCGAGGGCTTTTACAAGACTTTTCGTTAGAATATGTTGACAAAAATAGGATAAATCTTAAAAAACTGTATCAATCTGCGATTGCCTTTAAAAGTAATTTTATGGTGAGTAATGATATAGTTAATAGTCTTATAAAGTTTGCCGATAATAAAGGCTTACCTCGAAATTTAGTCGAAATAAAGCAATCGAAAAAAATTATTACAGAAACCTTAAAGGCAACCATCAGTAAAGATTTGTTTGGCAATTTTGGTTATTACGTAATAATCAATGATGAAGATAAAACTGTTCAACAAGCCTTAACAAGTTTTAAAATTAAAAAGTAACTATTTTATGAAGAAAGATATAAATCCAACTCCAATAAAAGATGTAGCAGTAAGTATAGTAAAAGAAATTAACGAGCTAAATCAATTTGAGTGGAATGTTTATATAGTAAACTTATCATCAGACAAAATTCAACAAGTACTGGTTTCATCAAGAGGTTATTTAAAACTTGAAAATGGGAAAGAAACAAAAACAACCACCTTACGTCATGCATTGGGGGATATAGAGGCAATGAGTTTTGCAAAAATAGAACCTATTATGGAAGACGTTTTTGCTTTACATAATGAGTATTGGGTAAGTTTCTTTAAGAACAATGAACTGTTGGATAAAAAATATATTTTTTTAGCAGAAACCATAAAAGATGAAAATCTTACTTCAATACCTTTGTTGTTTAAAAAAGGAATTTTGATTAAATAAAATAACACGGTATTATCACCAATCTTAAATTTATATCTACTTTTGACTGTGGTTGAAACAAGAAAAAATGCTAGAAAATATTGAACTTGAAAAGATCCTTTTTTTAGATATCGAAACCACTTCGGCTGTAAAATCTTTCGAACAACTATCTCCTGAATTTCAAAAACATTGGGAACATAAATCAGAGTTTATAGCCAAAGTCGATGAAACACCATCTCAGTCGTATTCAAAAGCTGGAATATATGCCGAATTTGGAAAAATTGTATGCATTTCTGTTGGTTTTATTAAGTTTGAAAATGGCGTAAAAAAACTTCGATTAAAATCTTATTTTAATCACGACGAAAAACAATTGTTGATCGATTTTTTTGAGTTACTAAACCAGCATTACAATAACCCACAACATCTATTATGTGCTCACAATGGAAAAGAATTTGATTTTCCATACATAGCAAGAAGAGCTCTGGTAAATGGATTAAACATTCCTAAAATTCTAGATTTAGCGGGTAAAAAGCCTTGGGAGGTTCAACATATAGATACGTTACAATTATGGAAATTTGGTGATTACAAACATTTCACATCTCTAAATCTCCTAACGTCAATTTTTAGTATCCCAACACCTAAAGATGATATTGACGGAAGTATGGTAAATCAAGTGTATTGGGAACAAAACGACCTAGAACGTATAGCCATTTATTGTCAAAAAGATGTGCTTGCATTAACGCAGCTACTATTAAAATTTAAAAACGAACAACTTATCTTAACAGAGAATATATTATACTTTTAACTATTTAAAAACAACTAATTAGCAACATGTTAAAAAAACCACATATTATTGTAATTGTAATCTTATTGATTATTGTATCTTGTTCAAAAAGCAAGTCATCTTATTTTGATGTAATCCAAAAATCGGACAAAGGAATTTTAAGAGGTGCAGAAATAGGAAATACCATACTAGAAGTTCAACAACTAGAAAACAAAGAGTTTTTAGTCGATAATATGCCAGAATACCTTTATTATGATTATAAACTGGACAAGACAAATAGTTACACAGTAAGTTATGATTTTGCTCAAGAAGGGCTTTATGCTATAGAACTATCAGTCTATTTCGATAATATTGAAGAAGCTAACCTTATTTTTGCCGATTTTAATGAATATTTTACAAAAATATACGGAAAAAGCAAAGTGGTTGAAGATGGTTACACTTCTTGGGTTACAAAAAGTAAAAAAACTGGGAACAACGTAGAGATAGCCATGATAAATGACAGCAAAGAGTATGGCTATGTTTCTGTTCTAATTAGCGACCTAAACTATTGATTGATAATTAATAACTTATCATTCATCTAAACTTTAGTAGGTTATACGTTTAATAGTTGTTTATTTTATTTTTTTCACCTAACTTTAATCTTTTTAGCACGGATTGTACAATATGGAAGATAAAGCCCTACTTGAAATAAAAAATCTAGTCACAGAATTTCGAACAGAAGAGGAAACAGTAAGGGCTGTAAATGATATTAGTTTTACATTAAATAAAGGTGAAACGATTGGAATAGTTGGAGAATCTGGCTCCGGAAAATCAGTTACAGCACTTTCGGTGATGCGATTAATCCCAAACCCTCCTGGAAAAATTACTTCAGGAGAAATTCTTTTACATACTCATAAAGGAATAGTAGATTTAGTGAAAATTCCAGAAAACCAAATGAGACCATATCGTGGTAATGAAATTGCCATGATTTTTCAAGAGCCAATGACTTCACTGAATCCTGTTTTTACATGTGGTGATCAAGTTGCTGAAGCTATAATTGTTCATCAAAAGGTTACCAAATCGCAAGCCAAAAAATTAACCATAGAATTATTTAAAAAAGCACAATTACCTCGACCCGAAGTCATTTTTGATACCTATCCTCATCAAATTTCAGGTGGACAAAAGCAACGTGTAATGATTGCCATGGCAATGTCATGCAATCCTTCCATTTTAATTGCTGATGAACCTACAACCGCTCTTGATGTTACTGTTCAAAAAACAATTTTGGAACTAATGAATAAGCTCCAAAATGAGCACGAAATGGGTATCATGTTTATTACTCACGATTTAGGCGTAATAGCTGAATTAGCAGATAAAGTAGTGGTAATGTATAAAGGAAAAGTGGTAGAACAAGGTTCTGTTTGGGATATTTTTACCAATCCACAACATCCCTATACGAAAGGGTTATTAGCATGCCGTCCGCCTTTAAACAAACGGCTAAAGTGGTTGCCAACCGTAGCTGATTTTATGACCGTTGATAATGAAGGGGTTATGCATGAAACTAATAAATCGGTTAAAGAAGTTACCAATAACTTAATTGTTACACCAGAAGAAACGGCCAAACAACACGAAGCACTTTATGCTCAAGAACCCTTATTGCAATTGAAAAATGTTAAACTTTATTTTCCAATTAACAAAGGTTTGTTTGGTAAATCTAAAGAATTTGTTAAAGCGGTTGACGATATAAGTTTTGATGTTTATCCTGGCGAAACACTAGGTTTGGTGGGTGAATCGGGTTGTGGAAAAACAACACTTGGCCGTACCATTTTAAAACTATTAGAACCTACTTCAGGTCAAATAATTTTCGAAGGGCATGATTTAACGCATTTGAGTGCTAAAGAAATGCGTGAATATAGAACGAAAATGCAAATTATTTTTCAAGACCCTTATTCTTCACTAAATCCTAGAATTACTATTGGTGAAGCCATTATGGAGCCTATGAAAGTTCATGGGGTGTTGAAAGACGATGAAACACGTAAGGCTAGGGTAATGGAATTGCTTAGAAGAGTTAATTTACCAGAACATCATTTCTATCGTTATCCGCATGAGTTTTCTGGAGGTCAACGACAACGTATTTGTATTGCGCGTTCACTAGCTTTAAAACCAAAATTTATTATTTGTGATGAGTCTGTTTCTGCACTCGATGTTTCCGTTCAAGCTCAAGTGTTAAACTTGTTAAACGAATTAAAACACGAGTTTGGGTTTACCTATATATTTATTTCACATGATTTATCAGTGGTTAAATTTATGAGCGACCGAATGGTGGTGATGAACAAAGGTAAAATAGAAGAAATGGGATTGGCTGACGATATTTACAACAATCCACAAACAGCATATACCAAAAAATTAATTAGCGCTATTCCAAAAGGCGAGTTGGACGATATAAAAGCTGCCATTGCTAAAAAGAAAGTTAATGCTGGAATTATTGTTTAAAAATTCAACTTTTGCTGTTTATTTTTTACCAAGTTTAGTTTAATCTCATCCATGTTTTTAAGTTGAGCAGTAATGGGTTTATTGTTGAGTTTGATAAACTCCTGAATAATAAAACTTTTTAGGTTTTGTTTGTCCAACAGCATGTCTTTCAATTCAAAATCTTTATCGTCGGCATTCACAATAATCAAGTTAAACAAATCTTCCATCAAAGCAATTTCCATCGATTCTTTAAGCACCAGATTATACTTTTTAATCAAGGCTTTCAATTTGGTTTGTTGGGCTTTGGTCATTTTGTTTGGTTGGAATTTGCTTAAGCTAATTTAAGCATTAAATTGCAATTTTAGAAGCAAAGCTTTTCAAAAAAGCTTTGCTTCTTTTTACCGCCTATGTTTGTGTCCTCACAAACGTAGCATCAAGCTTTGTTGGTGAGGACACCAACAAAGGCTATTTTCTTTAATACCTCATAATATCTTGTAAACAAGCATGAATGCTTTTTAATTCATCACTTTTAATCTTTCCAATTTTTTGTTTTAGTCTAGTTTTTGACAACGAAAGTACATGAAAAGTAAGTATCTCTGAGTGGTCTTTTAGTCCGTTTATTTTATCAGGGTTTAAAATAACATTACCATGATAGTTTTTAATTTTTGTGGTTAGTGGGCAGCAAATTACCAATCCAGATAAATCATTTAACAAATTTCCGCTAATAATTACAACAGGTCGAAATCCGGCTTGTTCGCTTCCTTGTATTGGGTTTAAATCAGCAAACCAAATTTCGCCTTGCTTCATTCTTCCAAATTTTTTAGATAATTTTCCATACCTTCTTCGGCAATAAGTAGTATGTCAGTATCTTCAGCCAAACGTTTGTATGATTTTACATAAGCGGCACGATTAAGTTGGTCTAAATAAATACGCAAAGCTTTTTCAATCAATTTATTTTTTGGAACAGCCAATTCTTTTGCTTTTTCTGAAAGCAAGTTTATTAAATCATCGGGTAAGGTGCTGGTAAATGTTATCATACGCATAAATTATATTTATGAATTACAAATATAATTATTTTTACTTGAAAAACCACAATTTCAGAAGAGGGTGTCCAAAAAGGCATCCTCTTTTTTTATGCAACAAATTTTAATTTG
>JAVHRO010000037.1:0-4393 GCA_036171675.1 Vicingus sp.
CTAAATGCACAACGGGTTAAATTTTATATTTCTCAATTGAATAATTTTATAATTTAAAAATTAAAAATCTGTACTTTGCATACTCTATAACTCCATTCAAAATGAAAGTTTGTATTGCCGAAAAGCCAAGTGTAGCACGTGAAATTGCTTCTGTATTAGGAGCGATCACAAAGCGTGACGGATACTTTGAAGGCAATGGTTATTTTGTAACATACACATTCGGACACCTTTGCACCTTGTTTGAACCACACGATTATGAAGCTCATTGGAAAAGTTGGAACCTAAACAATTTGCCCATGTTACCCGATAAATTCAAAACCAAGGTAGTTGATAATGCTGGTATTCAAAAGCAATTCCACATTGTTAAGGGATTGTTCGATAAAGCCAAATTAGTCATAAACTGTGGTGATGCTGGTCAAGAAGGGGAATTGATTCAACGCTGGGTACTTGAACAAGCAGGCTATAAAGGAGAAGTTCAACGTTTGTGGATTTCCTCATTAACTACAGAAGCCATTAAAGAAGGTTTTCAACACTTAAAACCTTCGAAACAATACGATAATTTGTACTATGCTGGATTTTCGAGAGCTATTGGCGATTGGTTACTCGGCATGAACGCCACCAGGTTATACACCTTAAAACATGGCGGACAAAAACAGATTTTGTCCATTGGAAGAGTACAAACGCCAACCTTAGCCATGGTGGTAAATCGTTTTAAAGAAATTGAAAACTTTAAACCTACTCCATTTTGGGAATTGCAAACCATTTACCGTGAAACACTGTTTAATTGCGAGGAAGGTCGTTTTGTTACAAAAGGAGATGGACAGAAGTTAGCCGACAAAGTAAAAGAGGCTGATTTTGAAATTTTATCGATAAGCAAAAAAGCAGGAAACGAATACGCTCCTAAATTATTTGATTTAACAGGCTTACAAGTTTATTGTAACAATAGGTTTGGATATTCAGCCGATGAGACCTTAAAAACGGTTCAAAAGCTTTATGAGCTAAAAGTAGTAACCTACCCAAGAGTAGATACTACCTTTTTACCCAACGATATTTATCCAAAGGTACATGATATTTTAAAAAACCTCTCGAATTATCAAGCATTAATTCAACCATTGTTGAGTAAAAAAATTAGAAAATCGACCAAAGTTTTTAACGATAAAAAAGTAACCGACCACCACGCTATTATCCCTACGGGAATTCACACAAATTTAAATTTACATGAAGAAAAGGTTTATGATATTATTGTAAAACGTTTTATTGCAATATTTTACGATGATTGTAAAGTAAGTATTACTGCTGTAATTGGCAAGGCTGATGAAGTTACCTTTAAAACCACAGGGAAAGAAATTATTGAAAAAGGCTGGAGAATTGTTTTTGATGGATTAGAAAGCTCAGAAGAAGAAAAAGATGCACAAATACTACCTAGCTTTGTTAAAGGAGAAAGAGGACCACACGAGCCATCATTTTTAGAAAAAGAAACCAAACCACCCAACATGTTTACCGAAGCAACCCTTTTGCGAGCCATGGAAACAGCGGGGAAACAAGTGGACGATGAAGAACTGCGTGATTTAATGAAAGACAATGGAATTGGACGACCTTCAACGCGTGCCAACATTATAGAAACCTTGTTTCGACGTAAATATATTGAACGGAATAAAAAACAACTGGTACCTACTTCAACTGGAATACAGTTGATTGATATTATTCAAAACAAATTACTTACTTCTGCCGAATTGACTGGCTCTTGGGAAAAACAATTGAAAGAAATTGAAAAAGGGACATACCATGCTGGTACTTTCATAAAAAACATGAAACAAATGGTTGATCATTTGGTGTACGAAGTTCGCATGGAAAAAGATCGAGCACGAATATCTTCTGTTGTTGAACCCACAGCAAAAAAAACAGTCTCTGATATCGAGAAAATAGGACTTGAAACGCAAATTTGTCCCAAGTGTAAAATAGGACATTTAATAAAAGGAAAAGCTGCTTATGGTTGTAGTGATTACAAAAACGGCTGCACCTTTATTTTGCCTTTCAGTTTTAAAGATAAAAAACTTTCTGAAAAACAAGTGCTTCAATTATTGCAAAAAGGAAAAACAAGCGTTATTAAAGGGTTTAAAACCGATCCCGTATCAAGTAAGGGAGGAAAAACCGATGGCTCAATTGGATTTAACGCTCATTACGAAATAACATTAACTGAAATAAAAACTTTATTAAAACAAGCTAAAGTAACTGAAAATGAAATGATTTGTCCAAAATGTAAAGTTGGAACTATTATAAAAGGTAAAACAGCTTATGGCTGTAGTAATTATGCTTCTGGTTGCGATTTTCGGTTTCTTTTCGACGATATAAGAATAAAAGCCAATGGTGCAAAATTGACTAAAGAATTGGTGTATAAAATAATTAGTGCTAAGAATTAGAATATGGCGAAAGAAAAAAACACTAAAAACAAGGCAAAACACACCAAGTTGTTGGACCAAAAAAAAGCGAAATCAAAAGAAACCATAGCAGCACGCAAGTTACGACTTAAAGAGATTTTAAATAAATCAAAAGAAAAATAGGTTTACTTTGCATGTATACTTAATACTTCATCAATTCTTGTCGTATATCTTGGCGATAATTTTTCTTGGTTCATTTTCCACGTTCTACCCAAATCTTGACAAGCTAATTTCACCTTTTTTTGTCCTATTGATTTATTGAGTTTATCCATTACAGCCATTAAAGCATTGTGTTTAGGGTTAGCGGCAACAAATAGATTTAATTGGTTTTGATTTTCTGGTGTAATATCCATCACAATAACTCCTGCTTTTTTATAGGAATACCCTTCTTTATAAATTATATTTAATCCTTTTTCAGCGAGTTTAACGATATCAATGCTAGAATTGGTTGGATAATCGGTTTTCACCACAATAGTCTTGTTATATTGAGGTGTATCGGCTCTAAACCCATTGGTTTGAATAAAAACCAAAATAGAATTACAACTCGAATGTTGTTTTCGTAGTTTTTCTGCACAGGTTACTGCAAAGGTTGAAATACGTTCTTGTATTTTGATTAATTCTAGATAATTAGAATCAAATGTTCTTGTGGTAGCAATCGCTTTTTTACGCTTAACATCTTCCAACTCTAAGGTAGGTTTTCCTTCCAAATCCATTTTTAGTCGCAATTCAACAACCGATAAATTTTTACGAACCCACTCATCGGGTAATTGGGTAAATTGATACGCATTTTTAACACCTAGGAGCATTAATTTTTTAGACAGTTGCCTTCCAATACCCCAAACATTACCAATGGCTAACCATTTTAATGCTTTAACCCTTTTTTCGTCGGTATCGATAACATAAACTCCACCTGTTTTTTCCTGAAACTTTTTAGCTATTTTATTTGCCACTTTTGCCAACGATTTGGTTGGTGCTACTCCAATACACACAGGTATTCCTGTGCTTTTGGTTACCCTATAATTAATTTTTTGGCAATACGCTGTTAAATCAAATTTTTCAAAACCTGTTAACTTTAAAAATGCTTCATCAATGCTATAAATTTCAATTTCTGGAGTATAATTAGATAAAATACTCATTACTCTGGCACTCATATCACCATACAAGGCATAATTAGATGAAAACACATAGATATTATTGTCGGCAAACAATTGTTTATACTTGAATGCGGGAGATCCCATTGGCACTCCTAATGCTTTAGCCTCGTTGCTTCGTGCAATTACACAACCATCATTGTTCGATAACACAACAATTGGTTTATTCCTAAGGTTAGGATTAAACACTCTTTCGCAAGAAGCGTAAAAATTATTACAATCAACTAAAGCAAACATTAAAAAGTTTTTATTACGTTGGTTACTATTCCCCAAATAACAAAATCGTTATCGGCTGTTACTTTTATAGGCGCATAATTAGTATTTTCGGCCACCAACCAAATAACATCTTTTTCTATTTTAATACGTTTTACAGTAAATTCTCCGTCGATAAAACAAACTGCAATTTTATTGTTTTTTGGTTCAAGACTTTTATCAATAATTAGTAAATCGCCATTGTTTATACCAGCGTTTATCATCGAATCGCCTTTAACTCTACCGTAAAAGGTGGCTTCTTTATTTTTTATAAACAGTTTATTTAAGTCAATTGAAGCATCTAAAAAATCATCGGCAGGAGAAGGAAATCCAGCACTTATACCATTTTCTACCACTGGTAAATCTGCTACTGATGATAAATCAGGTGAGAAAAATTCAATGTTTTTGGAACGATATATTCGCATTTTTTTCATGCAACTAAAATTATTGATTTTACTTTTATAAAGAAGTAAAAAACAAATTATTAATTTATATACTATTAGACTTTATATAAGTTAAGATGTTATGAGCATAAAGATATTAATAAGTATT